>JAGAIK010000421.1 GCA_017626625.1 Roseburia sp. | reverse complement strand
TTTCAATGCCGAACACGTCCAGATGGAACAACAGTACAAAGCCCACAGAAACTGCCAGAACTGCCGCCCATTCCGCCAGCTTCTTTTTCCGGAATACCCTGAAATTTTTCTGCAGCAGCATTTCCGCCAACCAGAAACAGAACCCACAGAAAAGCAGCATACATATCAACACATAGGGAAACGTATTTACCGTTCCGCGGGCTTCCCGGATAATACCCGTTGCAAATAAGGTCAGCGCCGTGCCGCCGCATAGCGCCACGCCCCACCGGAATACCGGTTTTACAACCGCAATGCTGACAAAATCTCCCGCATTTTCTATCTGCCGCCGTTTGTAAAGCCAGTACGCCGCTATGGTAAGCACAAGAGCTGCCACCGCATAACCTGCCACCAGTTCCCAGCCGGATACGGAAATCCCGATAGCATTGCCGTTATCATCATAACTCACCCTTGCCCGCAGGTTATTCGACAGGTAGTATAACGGAGACAGGATACAGCTTTTTCCCGGATTCCACTCACTATCCATCAGACCATAGCAGAGCAGGTTTTTCACTGCAAATACCAGATACATGCAGCCCACGTACAGGTAATTTGCAATCACAAAATAGAAGGGCATCGCAAATGCCAGTCCCGTAAACATTGCCACAAAAACCGCAAAGGAATAGGCAAAGAAGCTGACGCCGCCCACGCAGAGCAGCCACCAGAAAAGATACTCAATCGAGGTAATCTGGTTTGCCAAACACACCATCACTGCCGCCACAAAAGCGAGAATTTCCGGTACTAAGAGAAACAGCAGTCCGGACACATAATTGGTCACAAATAATTCCAGACGGTTCACCGGCAAGGCGTGAATCGCATTGGCATTTCTCGCCGTATATAAATAAGAAAATACTGCCAGCGCCATCACCGCCGCAAATAAAAATACCGGCGCCGGGGTAATGGCTAACCGTATGGCATTCCCCATAATCTGCTTATCCCGGACAGCGGCTGACACATTTTCAAAATAGTAAGCGTTGGTGGCATCCGTCCAGATATTCACCGGAAGGATGATAAACAGGTAACACAGAAACAGTACCCACACCGGCCAGTAATGGGAAATATTTTTCTTAAAAATCGTTGCATTAAAACAGGATGTCTTTGACTTCATAATCAGCACCTCCCATTTCATAAATAAAGATTTCCTCTAAGGTCAGAGGCAGCACATCCACAATCGTTGGATTGTTCTGGGACAGCGCCCGCTCCGCCTCCGCCGGATTTCCCTTTACAATCAGCGTATACACTCTTCCCGTATTTGACATATGAAGCACCTCAAAGCCTTCCGGAAGCTTTGGCACGCCGCTCTGACACGCCACCTGGATTTTGGTCACGCTTCCCTGCAAATCGCTCAGGGAACGCTCCACCATCACCTTTCCCCTGTGCATGATTCCCACGTGGTCGCAGACGTCCTCTAGTTCACGGAGGTTGTGGGAGGATACTAACACCGTCATTTCCTGTTCCGCCACTTCCGCCATAATAATGCTCCAAATCTGCCTGCGCATCACCGGGTCTAAGCCGTCCACCGGCTCGTCTAAAATCAGAAGTTCCGGTTTACAGCAGATGGCAAGCCAGAATGCCACCTGTTTCTGCATTCCCTTTGACAGTCTTCGGATATTTCGTTTCACATCAATATTGGGGAAAAATTCCTGCATTTTGTAAAAAAGCTTGCTGTCAAACTGCGGATAAATCCCCTCATAAAACCGTTTCATCTCCATGGTGTCCGCCTGCATAAAATAAAACAGGTCGTCGGGTATGTAGGCAAATTTTGCTTTTACCGCCTTATTTTCAAACACCGGCTCCCCCGCCACTAAAATCTGTCCGGAATCAGGGCGGTACACTCCGGTAATATGGCGTATCAGTGTGGATTTTCCTGCTCCGTTCGGTCCGACCAGCCCGTAAATATTCCCCCGTCCCACGTGCATATCGACTCCGTCTAACGCCTGAAATCCATCAAAGGATTTTTTAAGCTGCGTTACCTGTATCACTGATGTTCCCCTCCTCTCGCTAGCCTTGTCATACGTTCTTTCAGTTCTGCCTCATCGACGGACAGGAAGAATAATTCCTCCACGACTTCATCAAACTTTCCCAACAGTTCCTGCTGCCTTGCATTGAAAACCTCCTGCTGCTCCGCCACAAAGGTCCCTTTCCCCGCTACCGTGTAAATATAGCCCTCACCTTCTAAATCCCGATACGCTTTCTGTATGGTATTCGGATTGATGGCAAGGTTCGACGCAAGTTCCCGGACGGAGGGCAGTTTTTCGTTGGCTGTCAGAGAACTTGATATCACCAGTTTTCTTAGCCCGTCTTTGATTTGTTCGTAAATCGGTTTGGAATCCCGGTAATTTAACTGTATCAAAGAAATACCTCCCATCTGTACTAACCGTACTATCTGTTTTAATACAGTTAATATAGCATGGAAGGTAAGCCGGTACAATAAAGAGATTCCTATGATATTATTAAGATATTCTTAAGCCCGAACTGCCTTTCCCCGGGTTCTTTTCCTTTAACCAAGGTATGCACACAAGAGTGCAAAGGTGTTTTTCACCCCGTCCTTGTGGCTGCGCTCGTAGCCGTGGGAAGCGTAAACCCCGGCGCCGATTAAACCGTGGCGCACATCATAGCCTGCCGTCAGCGCCACATCTGCGTCCGAACCGTAATAGGGATACACATCTACGGCAAAATCCAGTTCTTTCTCCTTCGCCGCCTGCACAAGACCTGTCACCACATCATAATTGTAGGGACCTCTGCTGTCCTTTGCACAGATGGAAACCTGGGTTTCCTTACAGTTGAGCCCGTCTCCCACGCAGCCCATATCTACGGAAATCACCTCGGTCACACCCTCCGGGATTGACGCCGCACCGCCGTGCCCTACCTCTTCGTACACGGTAATATGCTGGTAGACAGCGCGCTCTAACGTTATGCCCTCTTCTTTTAAATATTTTGCATAGCCCAACAGAATGCCTACGCTTAACTTATCGTCTAAGAAGCGGCTCTTGATGTATCCGCTCTCTGTCACCACGGTTCTCGGATCAAAGCAGACGAAATCCCCCACCATAATGCCTAACTTTTCCGTCTCCTCCTTAGAAGAAACCTTCTCATCTAACACCACTTCCATATCGTCAAAGGTTCTCTTGGTATCATTGTAATCCCCGTTGACATGGACGGAAGCGTTGGAAAGCTGGAATGTCCCCTCAAAAGTCCCTGCAAAGCGGGTGGCAATGCGGCAGTTTTCCGCCTCCGCGTTGTTGGCATTCATGCCGCCGATGGGCGTCACCTTCAGTCTTCCGTTGGATTTAATCTCGCTGACCATGCCGCCTAAGGTGTCGATATGTGCCTCTAAC
>JAGAIK010000420.1 GCA_017626625.1 Roseburia sp. | reverse complement strand
CGGCAGTTCAGCCGGAGAGTTAAAGCAATGATGTTAATAAAGGTGGGAATTTTATGAAAAAAAAGATGTGTCCCATTTATTGGACACATCATAAGTTAAAATTTAATTGTTGACAATCAGGACAAATTATAATACTATTAAAACAGAAAAACGAACATAAGTTCGCGCGGAGGAAAATCATGGCAAGAGAAGACAAGTACAAAGAAATAAATGCAGTCAAGAATGACAAAATGAAGGCATTGGATGCAGCGATTTCACAGATTGAGAAGCAGTACGGAAAAGGCTCTATTATGAAGCTGGGAGACAATACCGCACATATGAATGTGGAGACGATACCCACTGGGGCATTGAGCCTTGATTTGGCATTAGGGCTTGGGGGACTTCCCAAGGGAAGAATCATCGAGGTATACGGACCGGAATCCAGTGGTAAGACCACCGTTGCCCTGCACTGTGTGGCAGAGGTACAGAAGAGGGGCGGTATCGCAGGCTTTATTGATGCGGAACATGCCTTAGACCCGGTTTATGCGAAGAACATCGGCGTTGATATTGATAACCTTTACATCTCACAGCCTGACTGCGGAGAGCAGGCGTTAGAGATTACGGAGACGATGGTGCGTTCCGGGGCAGTGGATATTGTCATTGTGGACTCTGTGGCGGCGTTGGTTCCCAAGGCGGAGATTGACGGCGATATGGGAGATTCTCATGTGGGCTTACAGGCACGTCTGATGAGCCAGGCGCTTAGAAAATTAACGGCAGTTATCAGCAAATCCAACTGTATCGTTCTTTTCATCAATCAGTTGCGTGAAAAGGTAGGCGTCATGTTTGGAAATCCGGAGACCACCACCGGAGGACGTGCACTGAAATTCTATTCTTCGGTCCGTATGGATGTCAGGAGGATTGAATCCTTAAAGCAGGGCGGTGAAGTAGTGGGCAACCGTACCAGAGTAAAGATTGTGAAAAATAAGGTGGCGCCGCCATTCCGTGAGGCAGAGTTTGACATCATGTTTGGTCAGGGCATCTCAAGAGAGGGAGATATCCTTGATTTGGCGGCAGATAACGGCGTCGTGAACAAATCCGGTGCATGGTATGCCTATAACGGCGAGAAAATCGGTCAGGGAAGAGAGAATGCGAAGGCTTACCTCAAAGAAAATCCTGTGATTTGCGAAGAAATCGAGGCGAAGGTCCGGGAAATTTTCCGTACGGAGGATGCTCCAGAGGAAGAAGAGAAGGAACCGGAAAAGAAATCCGGCGCAAAAAGCATTAAAACAGTAGTGGATGAAAAAGCGGCAGCCCAGGCAGAGAGCGGAAAAGAAAGCAGTGAGGAGTAGTTCATGGAGGAATTGCAGGTTACGGCAGTGCTTCCCCAGGAGAAGGGAAGAGCCTGGGTACATTTTGATAATGGCATGAAGGTTCTTCTCTATAAAGGGGAAATCCGTAGGCTTTCCCTTAAGGAGGGGGAGTATATAGCGGAAACGCTCTATGAGAAGATACTGAAAGAAATTGTGGGAATGCGGGCGAAGAAAAGGGCGATGCACCTGTTAGAGCGCATGGACCGCACCGAGAGCCAGTTATCGGAGAAACTCCGCCAGAATGGTTATCCCGAAGTCTGCATAGAGGAGGCAATCGCTTACGTCAAATCTTATCATTATATAGATGATACCCGCTATGCGGAAAACTATGTCCGGTTTCACCAGCAGAAGAAGAGCAGGCAGCGGCTGAAAATGGACTTATACGCAAAGGGGATTGACAAAGCCACCATAGAGGATGTGTTAGAGAAAACATTTTCTTCGGATGAGCAGGAAAAAATACGCCTGCTGTTAGAAAAACGTCATTTTGATTACGGCAGAAGCGACAGGAAAGAACAGCAGAAAACCTATCAGTTTTTGATGCGCAGAGGGTTCCGAAGCAGTGATATTTTGCAGGTGATGAAAGCAGAAAAGTTTGATGCTGTGTAGCGAAAGCAGCCTGTCCTCAGTGAAGGGCGGAGAGGTTTCTTTGCACAATATGTTGTATTTTTTCGAAAGAAAAATGCAATATTAGGCATATTGTACAGTTAGCCACTTGACATAATTATCAAAATAGCATAAAATCTATATGTTGTAATTTATGACAGATAACGGATAGAGTTTTTATGTTATATGTACAATGAAAATTTTATAAGGAGGTGCCCTGTGGAGACGACAGTGATTGCTGTTGTTGTGACTCTGATTGTTACTGCGGTCATCGTGTATTTTGCCACCACTGCTTACCATAAAAAGGTAACAGAGGAAAAAATCGGCAATGCGGACGAAAAAGCCCGTGAGATTATTGATG
>JAGAIK010000419.1 GCA_017626625.1 Roseburia sp. | reverse complement strand
TCCGTGGTATTTCAGGATTTCCATCTTTTTTCCATGCCCTTAGACGAGAACGTGGCATCCAGGGTGGAAGTGGATGAGGACAGGCTTTGGAAAGTGCTAGAGCAGGTTTCTTTAGAGGAAAGGGTAAAGAAAATGAAAGACGGCGCAAAAACCCTGCTGTATCATAACAACGGAGAGGGTGTGGATGTCTCCGGCGGGGAGGCACAGCGGATTGCCATTGCCAGAGCGCTTTATAAGGATGCACCCTTTGTTATTTTAGATGAGCCGACAGCGGCGCTAGATCCCATTGCAGAGGCGGAAATCTACGAAAACTTCAACCGGATGGTGGAGCATAAGACGGCTGTCTATATTTCTCACCGGATGAGCAGCTGCAAGTTCTGTGATAATATTGTGGTGCTAGAGGGCGGCGAGATGAAGGAGACCGGGAATCATGAGGAATTGTTAGAGCGCGGGGGAATTTATGCGGAGCTTTATGAGACGCAGGCACAGTATTATGCGTAGAAGAAATATGTCAGGTCATTCCATGATGACCAATGTGTAGCAAAAGAAAGTGCCGCAAAATAACTGATGATGACAGTTATTTTGCGGCACTTCCTTACTTTTTCTGTTACATCTGCCCGGAACCACGGCTTACGGACAGCAGCTTCTGGCGCATTTCATCTTCGATTCGCACCAGCTCCTGCTCGGCGCTGCGCCTTTTAGCGCGCCCGTCCTCCTGAATCTTTAAGACCTCATCGAGGGTGCTGATTAGGGTCTGGTTGGTGGCTGTTAAAGTCTCAATATCCACAATGCCCCGTTCGCTTTCCTTAGCTGTCTCAATGGTGGCGGTTTTCAGAGTTTCCGCATTTTTCTTAAGCAGCGCATTGGTCATGTCTGTCACTTCCCGCTGGGCTTTCGCCGCTTCGCTGGAATGATTCAGACCGATGGCAATCACCATCTGGCTCTTCCACAGGGGAATGGTATTGACAAGGGTGGACTGGATTTTTTCCGACATGGCGGTGTCGTTGTTCTGAATCAGACGAATCTGGGGAGCCATCTGCATGGAAATGGTTCTTGTCAGCTCTAAATCATAGATTTTCTTTTCAAAACGGTCGCACATGGAGGCAAAGTCATTGGCAGCCTGGGTGTCCTCCGGCAACCCGCTCTGCTCGGCTTTCTGTAAAAGAGCAGGGAGCTCTACGGTTCTTGCCTGTTCTAACTTCTGTTTGCCTGCAAGGATATACATGGACAGCTCCTTGAAATAATTCAGGTTGAGGTCGTACATCTTGTCTAACATGGCGGCGTCCTTTAACAGCGTCACCTGATGTTCTTCCATCATTTTACAGATTTTATTGATATTGGTTTCCGCTTTGTTGTATTTTAATTTCATGTTTTCGAGCTTATTGCTGCTTTTTTTGAAAATGCCGAAGAATCCCTTTTCTTCTTCCTCTTCAAAGCCCTTCAGTTCGGTAACCACGTCTGTCAACATCTGACCAATCTCGCCCATGTCTTTGGTGCGTACGTTATTTAAGGCGTTCTCGGAAAAGTCAGCAATTTTTTTCTGGCTGCCGGCGCCGTACTGCAATACCATCTGGGTATTGGTTATATCAATCTGTGCGGCAAAGTCGTCCACCATTTTCTGTTCCTCCGGGGTCAATACCACCTCGGGTACTTTGGGTTTTTCCTCCTTTACTGCCTGCGGACTGTTTTCTGCGGCTTCGGTTCCCTCGGTAAAAGGTGCAAGGGTTAAGGAAGGTGCTTCCTTTAACATTTCGTCTAAATCGCTCATTGGTTTTCCTCCATATATCATTTATTTTCTGCTGTTGGAAACAGTTGTTATAGCATTGGTTGCTTTTCGCTGTTGGAAACAGTTGTTATAGCTCTGGTTACTTCCGGCTGCTTCCGGCAAATTCCATATCTTTTGTCAGACCTTCTTTGGCAAGCATGGTCTTTAATACCTGGGCGTCTGTGGTGGCGTCAAATACGGCAGCCTGAAACAGGTTGTTTAAAAGCTCCGTAAACGCCTGGTTGATGGTGTCTAACGTGTTCTCTATCTCTGCCTTGGCATTTACGATTTCTTCCCCCGGCGCGCTTACCTGGTCAAATTCTTCGTAAGCCTCCACCAGCTTTAAGGTGGTAGGCAGATAGTAGTCCATCAGCTTGTGCATACGGTGCATTTGTTCCGGGTGCTCCCGGATACTGTCAAAAATCTCTTTTAGAAGATTTTCCAGGCGAAACAGCTTTTTAGAAATGACATCTCCGGGAATCCGGTCATTGAGTTCTCTTAATTTGCGGATGTATTCCATTCCTTCTGCCACCATGGTGTTTAATTCTGCTTCCTGTTCGGATAGGGTGGAGGAGGAAATATCCTCTGCCTGGGCGGCATTTTGGGTTTCTAACGTTTTTTTATCCGCTTCTTCCCGTTCTATGCGGTTGTTTTCTGTTTCCAGATATTGCCGGTAGACCACATCATTCAGCATAAAACAGGTGTTTTGGGAATCCAGATGTCCCTCCGGGAACATACCCAGCCGCAGCATTTTCTGAAGGTCTTTTGCGACGTAGCGGCAGCTTTTTCCGGTGTTCTTTGCCAGTTGCTCAATTTCTCCGAACATGCGGCAGTCGCATAGCTGTACATACCGTTCCGCACGATTTAAACGTTTTTTCTGGCGGATACCCAGATGAATCATGCCAAAGAAAAGCGCCAGAAATCCCAAATTTACGATCCATCCCCCCAGGGAAGTCCCTCCGGCGGCAAGGGCGAGCAGCCGGATAAAGGTTACGATTCCCGTAACGCCGAGACCGATGCCGCCGAATACCTGATATAAAACGCTAGAGACGCTGCCCACCCGGTTCATTTTCACCAGGGAGAGGGCGGCACCGGGACGGGTCTGCATTTGTGTGTAGGACGGTTGTGCCTTTTGCATCTGCTGCGCCTGCCTGCGCCGGAACTGTTCCGCCAGGCGGGTCTGCTGTGCCTGCCAGCGCTGCTGTCGTTCCTGTTGACGCCGCAGAATCTGCTGCTGTTTCTGCCAGTCATTTTGCTGATACTGGTTACGCTGTTTCTGCCAGTCATTTTGTTGGTATTGATTTTGTTGTGTATGAGTTGTGTCTGCCTGGGAATCCCCATTCTCGGAAAAATCATTGGAAGAGGATTGTTTTTTGGATGAAGAATCTTCATCGCTCAGTGTGATGTGTATGCCGGCTTCATTTAAGGTGTTAGTGACGGTCTGGGAGACAAGGCGGTTCAGTTCCTTAAAATCGCCGCTTTGCAGGGCGTCTGTCACGGCATCTTTGATGAGTTCTCCGGTTTTGTTCCAGTTCTGGTAGTCATTCATATAGTAAAACCTCGTTATGTTTTTCGATGGTAAAATGTCTTATAACCTATATTATCCCATATCAAATCTTGTTCCGCAATAGTTTTTAGCGTACTTTCCGGGCATATAATAAAAGGAAGAAGAATTGACAGGTAAATCATATGCCGAATGAAAAAATAGAAAACCAACTGAACCTTGCCTTAGACGCCACGCCGGAAGAGCGGGAAAAATCATTGGATTTGGACGTGGGATTTGAGCCGGAAACAAGAACCTGGGAGGTGATTATAAAATTTTCCGGTACGGCGGAGGCGTTAGAGCAGCTCCTAAAGACGGAGTTCCCTGATTTGTACCCCGAAATGCTTTTTACAAACCTCAGCAATGAATATGCCATTTTGGTGCTGCCGGAGGCGGTGGTGGAGCAGGTGGCGGCATTGCCGGAAATTGAATACATGGAAAAACCAAAGCGGCTTTTTTTTGCTGTAAATAACGGAAAAAGGGCTTCCTGCATTTCCCCCTTGCAGACGGGAGGCGGGAATGGGGACGGAAGAAATCAGCTTTCCGGGAGGTCTGCGTTAGTGGCGGTGATTGATTCCGGAATTGACTATAGCCATCCGGATTTCCGGAAGGATGACGGAACCACCCGGATTCTGGATTTATGGGACCAGACAGTGCCTGCCGGGACGGTGGCAGACCGGAGACGGTTGCAGGAGGTAGAAGCACCGGAGAAGGAAGAATCGGAGGCGGGCGGGGAAGAAACGCAGGAAGAAGAAAGCGTGACAGAAAGGGAAGAACCGCAGGAGAAAGAGGCAGAGGAAAGGTATTTACAGCCGCCGGAGGGATTTTTCCTTGGGACGGAGTTTCCGGCGGAGGTCATCAATCTTGCCCTAGAGCAGCCCACGGAGCAGCAGCGGTATCAGATTTGCCCCAGCAGGGATAATTCCGGACATGGGACCCATGTGGCGGGAATCGCCGCGGGAAACGGCAGAGCTTCCGGGGGCAGATACCGGGGCGTGGCATATGAGAGTGAACTGATTGTGGTAAAATTAGGCGTCACAAGGGAGGGAGGTTTTCCGAGAACTACGGAGCTGATGCAGGCGGTGGATTATTGTATTGGGAAAGCGCAGTCTTACGGGCGTCCGCTGGCGTTAAACCTCAGTTTTGGCAATAATTACGGTTCTCATTCCGGCACTTCCCTGATAGAAACCTATCTGAATGATATGGCAAACCGCTGGCGCACTTCCATTGTCATAGGAAGCGGAAATGAAGGGGCGGCAGCGGTCCATACCTCCGGCAGGGTTACCGAGGGACGGAGGGAAACGGTGGAACTGGCGGTCAGTGAGTATGAGGCGGCGTTAAATCTTCAGATATGGAAATCCTATGCGGATGAGATATCCGTCTCTGTCATTCATCCCAACGGAACGTCCATAGGACCGATTCGAAAAATTCAGGGAACGCAGCGGTATACGATTCAAAATACCCAACTGTTACTCTATTATGGCGAGCCCAGTCCCTACAGTCCCTACCAGGAAATCTACATCGAGTTTCTTCCGGTGGGAGAATTCATTGACAGCGGCGTGTGGGAAATCAGTCTGATGCCGCAGCGGATTGTGCAGGGAAATTATGATATGTGGCTGCCCTCCGGCGGCGTGCTGAATGCGGGGACGGGATTTTTATATCCCACAGAGGAAACGACTCTCACCATTCCCTCTACGACGGAAAAGGTGATTACTGTGGGGGCTTATGACGCTTTATATAATCAGCTTGCTTCCTTTTCCGGCAGGGGTTATACGAGGGAAACCAACCAGGTGAAGCCGGATATTGCGGCACCGGGGGTGGAGATTACCTCCTGTGCGCCGGGAGGCGGGTATGTGAGCCGCAGCGGCACCTCCATGGCGACGCCCTTTGTGACAGGGACGGCGGCGCTTTTTATGCAGTGGGGCATTGCCATAGGAAACGACCCGTACCTCTATGGGGAGAAGATGAAAGCTTATCTTATCCGGGGGGCGCGGCATCTGCCGGTGCTGCGGGAGTATCCGAACCCGCAGCTTGGCTGGGGGGTACTCTGTGCTACGGACAGTCTGCCGACTTGAGTTGGATGCCTTTGCCGGAGTGAAAATTTTTATGAAGTAAGTGTTTAGAGAAGCTATTGAAAAAGATAAAAGAATACACTATATTAAAGCTATACTGAAATAATAGAAATGATGAAAATATCAACGAGTGAGATAAAATGTTAATAAGCGAATGCGTTAAGTCATCTGGAGTTAAATATTTTGCGTTCATGAATGGAAAGGGAGGCAAATGAATGATTTATGAGAATAATCGTACGGAATTTAAAGCGGAGTTAAATGATAAATTAGAAAAAGAAGTTGTAGCATTTTTAAATAACAAAGAGGGTGGAATTTTATATATTGGTCTGGATGATAGTGGAAAGCCAGTTGGATTGGAAGAGCTAGATTCAATACAATTGAAGATTGCGGACCGGATTAAAAATAATATTCTCCCATCGACTTTAGGTTTATTTGATATTGTTACTGAGGACGTAGAAAATGTTCCGGTGATTAAAATTTTGATTTCCAGTGGACTTGAGAAACCATATTATATAAAAAAACAAGGAATGTCTCCAAACGGATGTTTTGTACGCATGGGTACATCGTCTCAGCCAATGACGACTGCAATGATTGATGATTTTTACAGCAAGAGAATCCATAATACCTTGAGAAATATTTCATCACCACGACAGGATTTGAAATTTGCTCAGCTAAAAATTTACTACCAGGAAAGAGGATTGGAATTAAATAACAGATTCGCAAACTCACTGGAACTTTTGACCCCTGAGGGAAAATACAATTATGTCGCATATCTGTTGGCAGATGAAAACGGAGTATCAATTAAGGTGGCCAAATATGCAGGAACTGACAAGGTAGATTTGATTGAAAATGAAGAGTATGGATATTGTTCTTTGATAAAGGCTACTTATCAGGTACTCGAAAAATTAAAAATTGAAAATGTGACAAGAGCAACAGTAACTAATACACAAAGGGTTGAGCAGAATCTGATTGAGCCAATTCCGATGAGAGAAGCTGTAATTAATACAATTGTACATTCAGATTTTTCAAGAGAAATTCCGCCAGTTTTTGAAATCTTCAGTGATAAAATGGTATTTACCTCTTATGGTGGTCTGATACCTGGACAAAGTGAAGAGGATTTTTTTAGCTGCAGCAGTATGCCGAGGAATCGGGAACTGATGCGAGTATTTAAAGATGTGGGACTTGTTGAACAACTTGGCTCTGGAATGAGCAGGATTTTGAAGGCATATGATAAAAGTATTTTTCATATTTCAGAGCACTTTATTAAAGTAGAATTTCCTTTTTTGTTGCCCCCAAATACCGATATCATTGTCAATGGCGATGAAAATGGCGATGATAATGGCGATGAAAATGGCGATGATAATCTTGATGAACTGAGAGTATTGGAAATTTTGAAGAATGATTCTTCCATTACGGCAAAACAAATGGCGGACCGGATGAGTATAAGTCCAAGAAAAGTAAGCCGTCTAATAAAAGGGCTGAAAGATAAAGAAAAAATTGTTAGAGTAGGATCGGATCGCAAGGGATATTGGAAAATTCAGTAGAGGAAGATTGAAGCGTGATTATGAAGGAAAATCGGAAGTAATTGTTTATGATTAAAAGCCAAGACAGGAAGCCGGAGTAAGGAAAGGATAAAAATAACACTAGGAAATCCCATAACGGTGTGGTATAATCGTTTGAGATATGATATGTGCCGAAGTGTGTAATAGCTGCAATACAGGAACGGATTTGTCGGAAGAGAGTGGAACGCTGTCGGCATATCCGTTTTTGTGTGGCTTAGAAAATCGGCCGATGAGAGAGGCAGAGAAAATGAAAGGTAGAAAGGAAAAAGACAGACTGCAAAAAGGCAGGGCTGTCGAAGTGATGAAAAAAGTGCCGAAGAGCAGTGTGCTGGTGGGCGTTATTATTGTACTGATTTTACTGGCACTGCTGGTGACGGCTGTCTTTTACAAGTATATTGACAATCTCCTGTTTGAGGAACGCAGAGTACATTTGGCGGAAATTACAGAAAAAATTACACAGGTGGTGGATACGGTCACAGAGGTTTCCTGGGAGCGAACGGAGATTTGCGGCAATCTCCTGCAGTTGCATGATATGCAGGATGAGGCTGCGGTGTTGGAAAACCTGGATATGATAGAAGATTTTTTATTATCAGAAGATACTACGGTTTTTGCGTTGGGAGAAAATCAGGAATACTACGCCTCAAACGGCAAATCAGGTGTCTGGGAGGGGCTGCCGGGTATGACGGACCTGGAAAAGGAGCAGCAAATCATCATTACAAAGCTGCCTTATGAGGAAGAAGAGAGAATGATATTCTTAAGACGCCTGCCGGAAAGACAGAAGGTCGGGGACAGCGGCAAATATCTCACTCATATAGCTACGGCGGTAAGTATGGAGAGTATGCAGGTGATTTTTCAGGTGGAAGGATTTGGCACAAACTGCTACACCTATATTATCAACCATGAAGGAAAGGATATTTACCATAACGGGGAGGGCAGCAATGTCATTGACAGCAATTATCTGCTGGATTCCATGGGAAAATACAGGTTTGTCCATGGAGGAACGTTAGAGGATTTAGAGAACAGCATTAAAGAGGGGCTCAGCGACAGTTATGAATTTGAATACAGAGACAGGAGTTATTTTGTCTCTACAGCTCCGGTATTTTTTGAGGAATGGACGGTACTTGTTTTTGTACCCACAGTGGTGCTGGGGGCAAGCACAAGCAAGATTATGAATATTGCCGTGATTTATTTCCTGGTAATTGCGTTAATCATTGTACTTCTGTTTTCTGCAACTGTTTTCAGTGTAACAAAATCCCGTGGGGACAAACGGATGTTAAAGCAGCAGGAAGAGGCAAAACGGAAGTTAGCGAGAATGGCAAAAGAGGCGAGAGCTGCCAGTGCGGCAAAAAGCGCATTTTTATCCCACATGTCCCACGATATCCGCACACCTATCAACGGGATTATGGGAATGACGGGGATTGCCATGAAAAATCTGGAAGATAAGGAGCAGGTGGAGGAGTGCTTAAAGAAAATTGACGATTCTTCAAGCCATCTGCTGTCTCTGGTAAATGACGTACTTGACATGAGCCGGATTGAGAGCGGGAAAACAACGATAAAACATGAGGTCATGGATTTGCGGCTTGTTCTGGAAAACTGCGCCTCCATTATCGGCGGGCAGTTGTTAGAGCGCGACGTGGAATTTGTCACGGAATTTGACGGAATAGAGCATCCCTGGCTTTTGGGGGACGAACTGCATCTGCGGCAGGTATTGATTAATATATTGGGAAATGC
>JAGAIK010000418.1 GCA_017626625.1 Roseburia sp. | reverse complement strand
TTATCCGAAAAGAAACGGTGTCCATGATTGAAAAAAATCTGACGGAGCAGATTGCCGCCCGGATTCACCCTTTTGTGGGAAAGGGAGGCAGAGGCTTAGCGGCAAAAAAAAGCCTTGGCGTCCCCTGCCCGGTTTGCGGCGGGGAGATGGAGACAACCCCCTTTGGCTATGGCTGCAGCAACTATAAGAGGGACGGCAGCGGCTGCAAATTTTCCATCGGAACCATTGCAGGCAGAGATTTAGAGGAAGAGGAAGTGAAAACCCTTTTGACGGAGGGAAAAACCGGAGTGCTGCAGGGGTTTATTTCCAAATCCAGAAAACGTTTTTCTGCGTCGCTGGTGTTAGAAATGGACGAGGAGGGAAAAACAAACATTACCTTTGATTTTTCCCAAAATCAGCCGGAAATTTTAGAAGGGCTGTCCTGTCCTGCCTGTGGGGCGGCAATGGAGATTACACCTTTCGGCTATAGTTGTGTGAAACACCGCGAAAACCCGGAGGAATGTTATTTTTCCATCGGAAAGATTGCAGGAAAGTCCTTAGGTGTAGATGATTTGACCGACCTTCTGACAAAGGGAAGGACGGATGTGTTAAAGGGCTTTACCGCAAAAAATAAAAAGAAATTTCAGGCAGCCCTGGTTTTAGAAACCGGGGAGGACGGCAGAAAGAACGTAGGATTTGATTTCTCTCAGAATGAAGCTGAAATTGTGGAGGGAGTACAGTGCCCCATGTGCGGCGGTGCCATACAGAAGAAATCCTTCGGTTATGGCTGTGCCAACTATGAGCCGGGGAATCCGGAAAGCTGCCGTTTTGCCATTGGAACCCTTGCGGAAAAGGATTTGACAGAAGCCCAGGTGAAACAACTGCTCTTAGAGGGCAGAACCGAGACAATCCGCGGCTTTAAGTCAAAGACAGGAAAGAAATTTGATGCCTGTGTGGCTTTGGTGACTGGGGAGGATGGCAGAAAAGTGCTGAAATTTGACTTTGACCACGTGGAGGCAAAAAAAGTCAAAGATGTGGTTTGTCCTCTCTGCGGAGGTGATATTGTGCAGACTCCCTTTGGTTTTGGATGTGCTAATTATTCCAAAGACAATCCGGAAAGCTGCCGTTTCTCCATCGGAAAAATGGCGGAAAAGGCATTGAATGAAGCCCAGGTGAAACAGTTGCTTTCAGAGGGCAGAACCGGAACCATTCGTGGCTTTAAGTCAAAGGCAGGAAAGAAATTTGACGCCAGAGTGGCATTAAATAAAGACGAAAACGGAAAAGTGACCGGATTGAAATTTGATTTTACGGACTTAGAGGCGCCGAAACTAAAGGACGTGGTCTGTCCGGTCTGCAGCGGCGATATCGTAAAAACGCCGTTTGGTTACGGCTGCGCCAATTATTCCAAAGACAACCCGGAGAGCTGCCGTTTCTCCGTGGGACAGATTGCAGGGGTAAAATTAAAGGAGGCGCAGGTAAAAGAGCTTTTGACCAAAGGAAAGACAGGCGTGATACAGGGCTTTGTGGCGAAAACCGGAATGAAATTTGATGCGTCTCTAAAGCTTACCGGTGAGGGGCAGATTGTTTTTGATTTCCCGGAGAAGCCAAAGCCTGTGGAAACGACAGTTCCCTGTCCACGCTGCAAAAAGCCTTTGATGAAAAGCCAGTGGTATTATGAGTGTGAGTGCGGGTTTAAGGTATCCCATACGGTGGCAAAGGTTCCGCTGTCTGAAGAAATCATGAAAGAACTTTTTGAGACGGGAAAGACAAAGGCGAAGGTCACCGGATTTGTGTCAAAAGCCGGAAATCAGTTTGATACCTGCTTAAAATATGAGGACGAGCGGATATCTTTTGACTTCGACAATCCGGGAGAAAGCAAGCCGGAGCGAAATGTGTCAGAAAAACCGTTTTATGAAGAGGCAGAGCAGCCCACGGCAGATGATATTGCTTATAGTGCGCAGGCGGGAAGCGGTTCTGAGATGAGAGAAGACAGCATGATGCCGGATGACAGAACGGAAGAAAAACGGAACCGTGCAGAGCAGGAAAAGACGGTGCAGGAAGAAAATAGCTTCGCCATGTATGACGATATGGCGCGGTTTGACAGTTTTGCGGAAGAGATGGCGGCGGAGCAGGCACGGGAAGCAGAAGAACAGCTTGCCGGAAGCAACTTTTTAGATGATTTCATGCCCTAAAGCAGTTTTATTTTTACGGATGGAAAGAAGGGAGAAATAGGATGGATTTCTTAATGATAGCGGCAGTACTGTGTGCCTATTTTGTCAAGGGAATGTGCGGCTTTGCCAATACGCTGGTACATACCACCATACTTGGATTTCGGGATAATAATATTTCCATCACTCCGGTGGAGCTGTTGATTGGTTATCCTTCCAATCTTGTGATTGCCATAAAGGAGCGGAAATCCATTGTCCCGGCAAAATGTGTTCCCCTTGCGGCGTTGGTTCTGCTTGGCTGCATTCCCGGCACGTTTCTGTTGAAAAACGGAGATGTGACAGCAGTCAAAATATTTTTCGGCGTGGTAGTCACCCTTGTGGGTGTGGAGATGTTTTTCCGGGAGTACCAGAAAGAAAAACGCCAGAGTTCTAAGATATTGTTGGGTATCATCGGGCTTCTTTCCGGTTTCCTGTGCGGGATGTTCGGCATCGGCGCCCTGATGGCGGCTTATATGAGCCGCACCACGGAGGACAGCCAGGCATTCCGGGGGAATTTATGCGTGGTATTCCTGGTGGAAAATACCTTCCGTATAGTTCTTTATGCAGTTCTCGGCATATTGAATGGGGCAGTGGTAAAACAGGCAGTGCTGCTATTGCCGTTTATGCTGCTTGGATTAGTTGCAGGAATGTGGGCGGCAGGGAAAATGCCGGAAAGCGTGGTGAAAAAAGCAGTGATTATCATGCTGATTTTATCCGGGATTTCACTGATAATAAAAAATGTGATGTGACGAGAATATATAGTTCGTATTCCTTAGATTGTGTGATAGGAATAGCATATAATGCCATGATAGACATTAAGGAGGGAAGGACTGACAAATGGAACAGACAAAATACAGAATTTTAAACCGGGATGTCATTAAGTACATTGCCATGTTTGCAATGTTGCTGAATCATATAGCGAATGTATTTTTAGAAGGCGGCACGCTGCTCTCTGAGATTTTTCTGGATATCGGCTATTTTACTGCCATCACCATGTGCTATTTTCTGGTGGAGGGATACCGCTATACCCATTCCAAAATGCAATATGGGCTTCGTCTGTTTGTGTTTGCACTGATTTCCCAGATACCGTTTCAGATGGCATTTCCTTATGGCGGCGGTCTGAGCATGATTTTTACACTGTTTATCTGTTTTCTGATTCTTGTGGTAAGGGAAAAGGTGAGTAATCCGGCATTGTGCACAATTTTGCAGATTGTGCTGGTGTTTGTTACGGCAATAGGCGACTGGGCGTTTTTTGCAGCGGTCTTTGTCATTATGTTTGACAGTTGGTGGGGAGACTGGAGGAATATCTGGCGTGCATATGGGATTGCCATCGCTGCCTTTGGTGCAATGAATCTGGTGTCCGGGATTTCATTGTACGGACTGCCGAAGGCGATTTTATGCGCCGTTGGAGCATGTCTTGGAATGCTGGCGTCGGGACTGACCATTCAGTATTTGTACAATGGAAAACGTGCAAAACACGGGAGGAACATTTCTAAATGGTTCTTTTATATTTTCTATCCGGGACATCTTTTCGTTCTGGCGCTCATACATATGTGGATGCAGTAGTGGTTAGCAACTATTCTGTTCCGAATCGTCTGGTTATCAGGACGATATCACAGGAACGGAAATAAAGGTTGAAAATCATAGATTGAAATTTTTTTAACCTCAGGTTTGCACCCGTACAAACCTGAGATGAAAATCCCGGCAGAGCTGAGGTATAAAATACAGTGCGGGCATGGAGGAAAAAATGGAAAACGCAAAAATCAGTAACTTATACGACTTAAACGAAACGATTGCCAAAGATTATCTGGCGCAGTTTACTTATCCCTGGGAGGCGTTAAAGGGTATCAGTGATTTTATCAAAAAATTAGGACCTACCCTTGATAAGGAAAAATTTGAACAGCGGGGCGAGGATATCTGGGTGGCAAAGAGTGCGAAGATAGCGCCTACGGCATGTCTGAACGGACCTTTGATTGTAGATGAAGAGGCGGAAATCCGTCACTGTGCCTTCGTCCGGGGCAGCGCCATCGTGGGAAAAGGCTCTGTGGTGGGAAATTCCACGGAGCTTAAGAACGATATTATTTTCAACTCCGTTCAGGTGCCTCATTACAATTATGTGGGTGATTCGATTTTAGGCTACAAATCCCATATGGGGGCAGGCTCTATCACCTCGAATGTGAAGTCTGACAAGACTTTAGTAGTGGTAAAAGACGGTGAGGAGAAAATTGAGACTGGTTTAAAGAAATTCGGCGCTATGTTAGGCGACCATGTGGAGGTAGGCTGCAATTCCGTTTTAAATCCGGGAACCGTGATTGGGCGGAACAGTAACGTTTACCCGCTTTCTTCTGTGCGCGGGGTAGTGCCTGCAAATTCTATTTATAAGAACAGGAATGAAATTGTGGAGAAGCAGTAGGG
>JAGAIK010000417.1 GCA_017626625.1 Roseburia sp. | reverse complement strand
GATGAGCGGGTGCCTTTATCGGCAGCGGCGGCAATGCTTTTAGACGGTCTTTCGGTGGAATAATAGAGCGTATTTTTTCGGAAGCGGGCGGTATGAGGCGGTTTTTCCGGAAACCGGGAATGACATAATTAAATATTATGTTATATATAACAAATATTAATTTTACTTATATAAATACATCATGTATAATCAGAAAGTAAAGACGGAGAAGCGGCAGTTTTTACAACTGCCGCATTTTTTTCGAAAAACAAGGAGGAAATTCCTCTGCTCCTGCGTGTGGGCGCAAACTCTGCAAAGGCAGCAGAGAGGCATTTTTCTTCGAAAAACAAGGAGGAATACAAAATGGTAAAAGCAGTTGTTGGAGCAAACTGGGGAGACGAGGGAAAAGGTAAGATTACGGATATGCTGGCAAAGGAGGCGGACATTATCGTACGTTTTCAGGGCGGTGCGAATGCAAGACATACCATCGTGAATGATTACGGTAAATTTGCGCTTCATACCCTGCCCTCCGGCGTGTTTTATAATCACACCACCAGCATCATCGGAAATGGTGTTGCCTTAAACATTCCGGTTTTATTCAAGGAAATACAGTCCATCGTAGACCGCAATGTGCCTATGCCTAAGATTTTAGTGTCAGACCGTGCGCAGATTGTGATGCCTTATCACATTTTATTTGACCAGTACGAAGAAGAACGGTTAGGCGGCAAATCCTTTGGCTCCACCAAATCAGGCATTGCACCATTTTATTCAGATAAATATGCAAAAATCGGTTTCCAGGTCAGCGAGCTGTTTGATGAGGAGCTGTTAAAGGAAAAGGTAGTGCGGGTGGCAGAGACGAAAAATGTGCTGTTAGAGCATTTATATCATAAGCCGTTGATTGATACGGATGAACTGTTAGAGACGCTCCATGAGTACCGTGATATGGTGGCACCTTATGTCTGCGACGTTTCTTCCTATTTAGATAAAGCCATCAAAGAGGGAAAGACCATTCTCTTAGAGGGACAGCTTGGAACCTTAAAGGACCCGGACCACGGCATTTATCCGATGGTAACTTCCTCCTCCACCTTAGCGGCATACGGCGCCATCGGAGCAGGCCTTCCTCCTTATGAAATCAAACAGATTGTGACGGTATGCAAGGCATATTCCTCCGCAGTCGGAGCAGGCGCATTTGTCAGCGAGATTTTCGGAGACGAGGCGGACGAGCTTCGGAGACGGGGCGGAGACGGCGGAGAGTACGGAGCAACCACCGGACGTCCGAGACGTATGGGCTGGTTTGACTGCGTGGCAAGCAAATACGGCTGCCGTCTGCAGGGAACAACGGACGTGGCATTTACGGTGCTTGACGTATTAGGCTATTTAGATGAAATTCCGGTATGCGTAGGCTATGAGATTGACGGCGAGGTGACAACCGACTTCCCGACCACTGCCAAATTAGAGAAGGCAAAACCGGTATTAAAGACCCTTCCGGGTTGGAAATGCGATATCCGCGGCATTAAAAAATACGAGGATTTGCCGGAGAACTGTCGGAAGTATGTGGAATTTATTGAGGAGCAGATTGGCTATCCGATTACCATGGTATCCAACGGACCGGGAAGAGACGATATTATTTACCGCACGAAATAACAGGGGTATGGCATGATAAAAAATATTATTTTTGACGTGGGAAAAGTTTTGGTGGAATGGGAGCCGGACGTGGCAATGCACAAGTTAGGCTTCGATGAGGAAACCGTAAAAGCTGTATCGGAGGCGACCATTGAAACCAATGACTGGAACGAGAGTGACAGAAGTGTTTTAAGTGATGAGGAACAACTACAGGTTTTCATCGAAAAAGCCCCGGCATATGAAAAGGAAATTCGGCTGTTCTGGGATAATATAAGTCTTGCCATCTGGCAGTATGATTATGTGAAAGGCTGGATGCAGGAGTTAAAGGACAGGGGATACCGCTTATATATCCTTTCTAACTATGCCAGAAGAACCTACGCTCAGACCAGGGAGAAGGCACTGTCTTTTTTAGAGGATGTGGACGGGCAGATGTTTTCCTTTGAGGTGCACCAGATTAAACCGGAGCCGGAGATTTATCAGACGCTCCTTGAAAAGTTTGATTTAAAGCCGGAGGAATGTGTATTCCTAGATGACCGTGAGGAGAATATCCGCGGAGCGGAGGCTGCCGGAATACACGGAATACAGTTTACCGGATATGAGGCGGCGAAGGCGAAGCTGGAAGAAAAACTAAAAGATTGTTAAATAAATCGTGTTTTATGAGGTATCCGGAATTGGGAAAGCCAATTTCGGGTACCTTTTTCTTTATAGGATTTGGGTAGTAAAAGGGGGACTGTTAGATATTATTATTGGGCATAGAAAATGATAAGTTTATTCGTGTTATATTGTGTAAAATCAAGAAAAATATTCACGCTTTTTAGTGCAAATTTTTGAAAGAAATCTATTGATTTTTACACGAATATAAACTAAACTATGATTAGTATCTTTATGCAGTAAAATTCTCAGAAGTGTTGAATTTAAGGGGCTTATGCCAAATTTTGCAGGTGCTGGGTTTGACTCTGCCTCGGAGAACAGGGAGGATTCATTTATGTATAGAAAAATTATGGGTTTTTTAGAAACGTGGAAAGAAAGTAGATACCGTAAGCCCCTTATTTTACAGGGGGCAAGGCAGGTCGGAAAGACCTACTCTGTGCTGGAGTTTGGACGCACTCACTATGAGAATGTGGCTTATTTCAATTTTGAAACGAATCCAAAGCTAAATGAAACTTTTGAAGAAAATATCAGTCCCGATTATCTGATTCCCATTTTGTCGCACATTGCAGGTCAGACTATCGTCAGAGAAAAGACGCTGATTGTATTTGACGAGGTACAGCTTTGTGAAAGGGCATTGACTTCGCTAAAGTACTTTTACGAGGATGCTCCCGATTATCACATTATTGTAGCAGGCAGTTTGCTCGGTGTGGCAGTGGGCAGGGCAAAATTCTCTTTTCCTGTTGGCAAGGTTGATATGAAAACGATGTATCCCATGGATATGGAGGAATTTATGCTGGCTCTGGGCGAGGACGCTTTGGTGGAACAGATTCGTAAGAATTTTCAGACAGACTCTCCGCTGCCATCTGCTTTACACGAGGCGGCAATGCAGCTTTACCGCCAGTACCTTGTTGTAGGAGGTATGCCGGAGTGCGTAATGCAATTCGCTGAAACGAAAGATTATATCCTCGTCCGTCATATGCAGGATACAATACTTGCAGGCTATCTGAACGATATGAGTAAATACAATAATCTGAATGAGATTAAGAAAACCAGACTGGTATATGATAACATTACGGTTCAGCTTTCAAAGAAAAATACCCGTTTCCAATACAAGCTGATAAAGAAGGGAGGACGGGCTTCTGAATTTGAAAACGCGATTGAATGGCTTAGCCTGTCGGGTATCGTATCGCAGGTTTATAAGGCAGAGCAAATCAGGAAACCTCTTGAGAACTATCGAAATATTGATGCGTTCAAGATTTATGTTTCTGATTTAGGACTGCTTTGTGCAAAGAAAGACCTAGCGGCAAATGATGTTCTTTATATGGTGGAGGAAATTAACGATTTTAAGGGCGGTATGGCTGAAAACTATGTCAATACACAGCTTTTAATGAATGGTTATAAAACCTACTATTGGGAATCTGAAAGAGGTGCTGAGATTGATTTTGTTATTCAGCGTGATGGACAGCTCATTCCCATCGAGGTCAAGTCGGCAGATAATACCAGGGCTAAGAGCCTGAAGGTCTATATGGAAACCTACAAACCTGCTTATGCTATCAAACTTTCTGCGAAGAATTTCAGCTTCCAGGACGGAAAAAAGACGGTTCCTCTCTATGCAGCGTTTTGTATCTGAAGTTAAAGCACATTGCAGTGCAGACACAGGCAGGGACAATATTTTGTCCCTGCTTTTTCTGTAATTTCCCCCGTTTTTTCTGCTTCATAAAACAAATACAATGAAACTGATATCCTATAACATTTAAGAAGCTGAGAAATACAGGAGGAAGACAGAATGATACATAAGACCATTTATCTATATGAGGGAAGAGAGGACGTGACGCTGACCACATATCTGCTATCGGATTCGCCGGAAATGCTGGCGGGAAGAAAACGTCCGGCGGTTTTAATCTGTCCGGGAGGCGCTTATCTGGGCTGTTCTGACCGGGAGGCAGAGCCGGTGGCAATGGCATTTAGCGCAATGGGATACCACACCTTTGTATTAAGGTATACAACCTATGGTTCGGAGGTATTTGAGCGGGGCTTTGAGGGCATGGTGCCGAGAAAGGAATGCCAATATCCCGCACCCATGCAGGAAATCGGACTGGCAATGCTGGAAATAAAAAACCATGCCGACGAGTGGCTAGTGGATGAAAACAAAGTTGCCATATGCGGGTTTTCGGCAGGGGCGCATAACTGCGCAATGTATGCCACCCACTGGCACCGTCCGGTGATAACCGACCTGGCAGAGGGAACAAAGGAACGGTTTCGTCCCGCTGCCTGCATATTAGGCTACTGCCTGAGTGATTATCTGTATATGAAGGAGTATACCAATCAGGATGCCGGGGCAGTCGCCATGTTTGAGGCTTCGAACTTATCCTTCCTGGGAGAAAAGAAGGCATCGGAGGAGCGGCTGTTAGAGGTAAGTCCCGCCCGGTGGGTGACAGAGGAGACACCTCCGGTATTTTTGTGGGCGACAGCAGCCGATGAACTGGTTCCGGTACAGCACAGCCTTCGCATGGCATATGCCTTAGCGGAACAGGAAGTGCCCTTTGAGGTACATATTTTTGAGGAGGGACGCCATGGACTGAGTCTGGCAACACAGGCTTCCTCTGCAGTTTCCTCCCAGGTCAATGCAGATGCGGCGAAGTGGGTGGGATTAGCGGATGCCTGGCTGAAAAAAAGGTTTGCCATAGCGTTTCAGGAGTAGCTGAGAAACATACGATTTATCATAGACAGGGAAAAGGGAGAAAAACCATGGAAAAAATAAGATTATCCGCACTTCTTAGTGACGGAATGGTATTGCAGAGAGAAACAGAAAACAGTATCTGGGGATATGCAGAACCGGGAAGAACGATACAACTGAAAATGGGAGAATATCAAACCAGCGGGGAAGCCGGGGCGGACGGCAGGTTTGAACTTCTGTTGCCGTCAATGAAAAAGGGAGGTCCCTGGGAAATTTCCTTAGAGGACGGGGAAAACTGCATAGTGATACGGGATGTGCTTTTTGGAGATGTTTTTCTGCTGGGGGGACAGTCTAACATGGAGCTGCCCGTTGCCCGTACCTTAGAGCGCTTCGAAACAGAAATCAGAACCGCAGAGGAGCTGGAAATCCGGTTGTTTGAAGTGCCGAAGGAATATCTGTTTGGAGAAAAGCGGGAAGATATTTATGAGGGATGCTGGTGGAAGGCGAAGGGCGAAGAACTGCTTCTTTTTAGCGCGGCAGGTTATTTTGCGGCAAAGGAACTTCAGGAAAAGGAACAGGTGCCCATTGGTCTGTTGCAGACCGCCGTGGGGGGAACTCCGGTGAAAACCTGGTGCAGTGAGGAAACCATACGCCGCCTGGGGCTTGATGTGGAAGAACTAGAGCAATGTAAGCAGGAAGGATACCCCAAAGAGGTGGAAACAAGGGAGGCAGAACGGGCGGAACGCTGGTGGAAGGAGGCGCTGCATCCGGTGGCAGAGGATTTGGCAGAAACAGACGGGCTAGATAGCGGGGGGAGTATCCGGATTCCGGGCTTTTTTGAGGGCACGCCTCTTTCCGGTTTTCATGGTGGACTGCGGTTGAAACGCAGCTTTTGGCTTTCGGAGGAAACCGACTGGGAGAAGCAGGAGGCAAAGCTTTATCTTGGGGCGCTTGTGGATGCCGACATTACCTATATCAACGGGGTGAAGGTAGGGGAAACAGAATACCGCTATCCGCCGAGAATTTATCAGATCCCGGCAGGCATATTGCATGGGGGAGAAAACCTTCTGGAGATAGAAATGTTAGTCTTTGGAGACGGCGGAGGTTTTATGCCGGGAAAAGCATATGAACTGCGTTTCGGGGAAACGGAGGTTATGGATTTATCCGGCGAGTGGGACTATGAGGTGATAAGGCGTATGGAAGAACTGCCGGAAACAACCTTCTTTATTTATAAGTCTGCGGGGCTTTATCAGGGAATGCTGTATCCGCTCCGCAGATGGAAGTTAAAAGGCTGTTTCTTCTATCAGGGGGAGTCTAATACGGGACGGACAGAGACCTATCAGGAAGAACTGACTGCCATGATTGCCGATTGGAGGGCGCTGTGGAAGCGGGAGGATTTACCGTTTCTCTATGTGCAGTTAGCAGGTTTTTCCGACGGAAAGGAACACGCGGAGGGGACAGACTGGGCAAAACTCAGGGAAGCGCAGAGAAAAACCGGAAACGTACCGGGTACCAGGATGGTGCAGGCATATGATTTGGGCGAGTACAACGACCTGCATCCCACCGATAAGAAAAGTGTGGGAAAACGTCTGGCGTTAGCGGCAGAAAAGCTGATTTACGGCAGGGAGGTCATC
>JAGAIK010000416.1 GCA_017626625.1 Roseburia sp. | reverse complement strand
CCTTTTCGGCTTTGGAAAGCATCGCAGCATCCAGATAAGCCGCCAGCAGCGGCGCCGCCGCAGAATTTCCCACCGCTTTGATGGTGGTGGAGCCAAGCCTGTCGTCCAAAGTGTCCGTATTGATACTCATGACCACGGAGGAGCCTAACAGCAGGCTGTCATAATCTAAATGCTTCACCGCCCCATAGCCCTGATACTGGTGGGAGGTCTGCAGGGGCTTTAAACCGAACCAGGGCTTGTGATAATGAAAAAAGGGGTCTACCAATACCACAAGCAGTGCCATGCCGCCCAAAAAGACGGCTGCCCCGGCAAGGAAATGCCCGACTAATTTTTTCTCATTGGTTTCTTTCATGCAGTAAACCACACCTTTCTCTTAAAAATTAAAATACAAAAAAGTACTCATTCCGGAAAAAGAAATGACACATAAGCTGAGCAATAACGCCAGCCCCCACATTTCCAGGGCGGTTGCCTTTTTCTCCTTCACCCGGTCATAAGAACATTTTCCCGTACATAAAAAGACGGCAAGGGCAAACGTAAACAGCATCCAGACCAGATACAGGACCCGCGCAGCCTCGTAGCCTCCGAAATGGTTCGCCACCAGATACAGCGGGTAATTCTTAAAGCTGTCCATGGAATAGGGCAGCATCCAGATATGCCCCGTATTGGTAAAGGAAAACAGCCTCTGGTAAAACTGCCCTGCCTGCGCAATACTGTCGCTTCGGAACAGCACCCAGGCAAGATTTAAAAAGAGAAAGGTGAAAAGCCATTCCAGTTTTCTTCCCATTTTAGCGTGTAATTTTTCAAAAAATGTCAGATTTTCCAGGGAAACCGCAATGCCGTGAACCACGCCCCAGAGTACAAAAGTCCAGTTCGCGCCATGCCAGATACCGCTTAACAGAAAGACAATCATGGTATTACGGATTTTTTTTACTTTTCCCGCTCTGCCGCCCCCTAAAGGTATGTATACATACTGGGTGAAAAACGCATTGAGAGTCATATGCCAGCGTCTCCAAAATTCCTTCACGCTGTGGGATTTATAAGGGGAGCGAAAGTTCTGGGGCAATTCCAGATTCATCAGATACCCAAGTCCCAGCGCCATGTCGCTGTAGCCGCTGAAATCAAAGAAAATCTGCAGCGTATAGGCAAGCATGGTAAGAAAGGCGCTGATGCTGTCCAAAGAATCTATCGCCCCGAAGCCTAAGTCTGCCACTTTTCCCAGTTCATCCGCCACCAACAGCTTTTTCGCCAGTCCCATAACAAAAAGCCGGATGCCCATCAGGGTATTTCCATAGTCAAAATGACGCCTCTCCTTTTCATGAAACTGGGGAATCAAATCCCTGTGGGAAACAATAGGCCCTGCCACTAACTGGGGAAAATAAGTGACAAACAGCATATAGTCCGCCAGTTCGTAATGCTCCGCTTTTCCCTGCATACGGTCCGCCAGAAAGGCTATCTGCTGGAAAGTAAAAAAGCTGATTCCCAGGGGCAGCGCAATATTTTTCACCGCCCAGTTTAAGTGAAACGCCTGATTTACATTTTCCACAAAGAAATCATAATATTTAAAATAAAACAGCAGCCCCAGATTAAAGACAATGCCGCAAATCCCGAGAATTTTATGCGCCGAAAAACGCTCCATCAGGGCACTGATGAGATAATTGCCAAAAACGCTGGCGAGAATAATCAAAAGGTACGCCGGATGAAAATAGCCGTAAAACCACAGGGACATACCGATGAGAAAAACCTGCGCCAGTTTGTATTTTCCAAAATGATTTGCACCATGCCACAGAAGCAGCGCTAAGGGCAAAAACAAAAAAATAAAAATGTATGAATTAAAAAGCATCTTTTGTACCAGTCCTTATGTTATTGAATTTCCGGTTTTAACGAATGGCAAACACCAGCAGAACCAACGCCCCGAGGACAATGCGGTACCAGCCGAAAACTTTAAAATCATGCTTCTTGATATACGCCATCAAAAACTGAATCACCAGCACGGAGACTACAAATGCCACCACTGTGCCGATACCGAGGGTAATGAGCTCCGCCCCGGAAAAAACAAACCCGAATTTCAGAACCTTAATCAAGCTTAAGCCTAACATCACCGGAACGGCAAGGTAAAAGGTAAACTCCGCTACCGCCACCCTGGACACACCGATAAGCAGTCCGCCGATGATGGTTGCCCCGGAACGGGAGGTTCCCGGAATAATGGACAATACCTGAAAAAGCCCGATGAGAAAAGCAGTCTGGTAAGTGATATCCGCCAAAGTATCTACTTTTGGCGTTCTGGTTTTATTCCAGTTTTCAATCAGGATAAAGGCAATTCCGTAAACAATCAGCGCCAGCGCAATCACGGTGGGGGTATGGAGATGGGCTTCGATATAATCATCGAAAAGCAGCGTCACCACCGCCCCAGGAATACATGCCACCACTACTTTAAACCACAGGGAAAAGATATCTTTGCGGATAACGGGTTTTGTTTTATCCTTAAACTGAAAGGGAAACATCCGATTCCAGTACAGTACCACCACTGCTAAGATAGCGCCTAACTGTATTACCACAAAAAACATTTCCTTGAACTCATCGCTCATGTTCATTTTCAAAAATTCGTCCACCAAAAGCATATGCCCGGTACTGCTGATGGGCAGCCATTCGGTGATTCCCTCTACGATTCCCAAAAAGATTACTTTCAGGATATCTATCAGACTTAAATCCATAATTGCAGATTCTCCTTTTTTCTAGTTTTCCTTTTTTCTGAGTTTTCCTTTTTTAAGTACATTTTATTGCAGATAAACATTTTCTAT
>JAGAIK010000415.1 GCA_017626625.1 Roseburia sp. | reverse complement strand
TAAGCCCCTCAACTCCTGTTCCCCTGTCTTTTCTATACCCACCAAGTTTTTCAAGAAATGTTTTATCATCAAGAGAATTCCATACATGTCCATCATTTCTGATTTCAAAAATCTGACGATATTTTCTGAGAGTTTCCTTATCAATATCATCCATAGTGTAATATTCAACAATCATATTATCATTACCTTCAGGATTCTGGTCTCGAATCATACTTCTGACCTCATATTCCGTAGCATGATAATCTCCCTCATAATTTCTCTTATATGTTCCCTTATATGGATTTTCTCCAATATATACCGGACGCATGTTAAATTCAGCTCTTGGTACATAAATGACAATAAGACTGATTCCATCCTCTTCAACAACATAAACATTTTCATCTTTTAATATATTTACATTAACCTTGTTACCGTTAATGGTATTCCAAAAATCCGCTTTCTGCTTTTCCGGATTTTCAATCCCTTGTATAATAAAACGCTCTTCCGGAACTTTCTTTGACTTATCCTCCCTAACACCAAGAATAATATACCCGCCCTTAGTATTGGCAAATGCAGAATATGACTCATAAGCAGACTTAGGTACACTGCTCTCTGCCTGTTTGCACTCTATATCAACTTTTTCTCCTTGGTAAATAAGTCGCTTTAATTCCTGCATATCCATCGCAGCACCTTCTTTCAATAAACATTTTTATTTTATTCACTTACAATCATATTCCCATGCACCGCTTTCCATATTATATCCGACTTCTTCAAATATCTCTTTGCTTCTATCTTTATCATTCCACAATTCAAAATATAAATGCTTTGCTCCGGATTCTTTGACAACTTCATCTATAAGTTGTTCAAACAGTTCCTTACCAAATCCTTCTATCTTTGCCTCATCCATAAGTTGAATATAAAAATGACATTCCGTTTCACTATCTTTATCTAATTGTACATCTCCACAAAATTGACCATCTTTCCTATAGATACACCAGAAATAATCCTCCTTTATATAATCCTCCCATAGACTTTCAACGTACTTAATTTTTTCTCCCCCTGGTATAGAAGCAGCAAATTTTAATATACCTTTTGCCCATGGTCTTGATTCCTCCAAAGCTCTTATATTCTCTTCATCCTCTAACTTCAATTTTCTAACAATAAAATTTTCACTTTCTAAATACATTTTTTCCTCCTCTCACCGCATAAAACGATTGGTTCCAATCAGCCAGTCCGGTAAATACCAAACTTTAATCCCGTTGTAATTACCGGGTGTCAAACGATCCATTGTCAGAATGATTTTTTCATAATTGTCTCTGATATTTTCCAGGGGTCTGATTTCACGGTCAAAGGTTTCCTTTGCTGTCATATCCGCCGTTACCTGAAAATATTGATAGACGCCCTGCTTTTGGGCAACAAAGTCAACCTCTGTGTTTCCCACCTTACCGATGGTCACCTGATACCCACGGCGCAGGAGTTCAAAATAAACCATGTTTTCGAGAGAAAAACCGAGGTCATAACTCTTTCGGGGAAGTATATGATTCCTCAGTCCCAAATCAACAATATACATTTTCCGGTTTGCTTTTAAAAGTTGTTTTCCTACAATGTCAAAACGCTCTGCTGGATAAAAGATAAAGGATTCCGTCAGGGCTTCCACATAATCTCCTACCGTGTTGGGTGAGATTTTTCTTCCGTTTGAAATCAAATAATCCGTGATACTTCTGACCGATACGGGATTGCCTGCAACGCTGGCAAGATACTTTGCAATCGTCTTTAAAAGCGCAATATCTGTGATTTTTCGTTTGGAAGGCTCGCTCTCCTTTCTTGCCTGTCTGTCCTCAATATCTTTTACGATAACCGTGTTATAAATCCCCTCTAAATAGGTGCTTACTTTTTCGTCTGTACGATTCATAGCGGCAATATACGGCATACCGCCGTTTCTTAAATACTCAGGAAACCCCTGTTCCGGCTCTAAACCTGTCATCGTAAGATATTCCCGGAAGGAAAGAGGCAGCATTTTGATTTCAACATATCTGCCTGTCAGAAGCGTCGCCAAATCCCCTGACAGCAGATACGCATTAGAGCCGGTAATATACAAATCCACATTGGGTTTTACATATAAACTGTCCACAGCCTTTTCAAAAAAAGGAACCTTCTGTATTTCATCAAGAAAAATATAGGTCATCTTTCCATCTGCCAAATGCTCTTTCAGATATTGATACAGCCTTTTGTAATCCAGCAAATCTTCATATTCCAGTTCTTCAAAGTTGACCGAAAGAATTTGTTCCTCTGCAACACCGTTCTCTTTCAGCCACTCCTGATACTGAGCCAAAAGTGTTGACTTCCCACAGCGGCGGATACCTGTCACAACCTTTATCACCTGTTCCTCTTTCCAGCCGATGAGCTGTTCCAAATATTCTTTCCGTTTTACCAATGAAATCACCTCCCCGATTAGTGTTCTCATTTTAGCACAAATTATTTATTTCTTCAATATTGTGTTCCCATTTCGGAATATAAAAGTCTTTGTTCACGCTTCTTTCCCCTCAAACAATTCCCCGTCCACAATCCGTACCACCCGTTTGGCATGTTCCGCCACGTCCAAATCGTGGGTAATCATCACAATAGTATTTCCCATATCATGCAGACGTCCGAAAAGCTTTAACACTTCTTTTCCGCTGTTTCTGTCTAACGCCCCCGTCGGTTCGTCCGCAAGTAAAATGGCAGGCTGCCCCACCAGCGCCCTGGCGATGGCGACACGCTGCTGCTGTCCGCCAGACAGCTCGTTGGGCTTATGGTTTATTCGCTCCGCGAGCCCTAACATTTCTATGGTTTCCATACTCGCTTCTCTTGCCTCGTTTAAGCTCATTCCCCGCATCAAAAGGGGCATGACAATATTCTGAAGCACATTGTAGGTGGGTATCAGATGGTATTTCTGGAAAATGAAGCCGATTTTCCGGTTGCGGATATTCACAAGCTCCTTCTCCTTCGCATGTTCCACTGCAACCTCGTCTAAGCAGTATGTGCCCTCGTCCATCACGTCCATACAGCCGATAATGTTCATTAACGTACTTTTTCCCGAACCGGAGGGACCTAATATGGCAAGGTATTCCCCCTTTTCCACCGTAAGGGACACATTCTTTAATACATGCAGGCTGTGATTTCCCATCCGGTAGGATTTATTGATGTTTTGCATGGTAATGATATTCATTTTTTCTCCCTTTCCGCAATGCTACTGTATCATCCAGATTTCCACTATGGTTTCCCCGCCGTCCTCTGTTGTCTCCAGAAGGAACTTCACGAAATCCCCTGCTGCCAGCCTTGAAAATGTTGTCTCCGTATCTGTTGTCGTGTGCACCACCGTCCCCACTGGAATCAGTGCTGTAACGCTCTCTCCGCTTCCTATGCCGGACTGCATTCCCGTTTCCGGTCTGCTTTGCTCTCCGTCCGCTGTATTTCCGGTTTCCGTATCGGAGAGCTGTTCTCCCGAAGTGCCGCTTTCTATACTCTGAGAGGTTTTTTCTGCCGAATCTCCGCCTTCCGTATCGTAGGGCTGTTCTCCCAAAGTACCGTTTTCCATACCCTGCGGGGCTTTGCCTGCCAAATCTCCGGTTTCCATATCAGGCGGCTGTTCTCCCGAAGTGCCATTTCCCCCATCCTGCGGAGCTCCCTCCGGCATACTTCCATCTCCTGTGCCTGACGCTGCTTCTTTCCCGTCAGAGGTTGTCTTTTCGTCACTTTTTTCCGCCTGCTTCTCCAGCATGGCTTCCGCCACCGACGTTTCTATCTCCGTGTAGCTGATTTCATTTCCCAGGACGGAGGTCAGATATCCGTAAACAATCCGCTGGTTTTCTCCCACACTTACCGTCTCCGCACTCCCGGTTTCCCGACCCGCCAAAAGGGAAACCGTAACCGCTGCCGCTGCCAGGCAAATCCCCGCCGCTGTCAAAATCAATCCTTTTTTCTTCATTTTCCACTTCAGCCCTTCTTCCTTAAGTTTCTGCGCCTAATGCCTCTACCGGGACTAATTTTGACGCCTTATAAGCAGGATAAAATCCGAAAATCGTCCCCGTTCCCACTGCAAAGAGCAGTGCAATCAAAAACGCCGACAGCGACAATTCCACCCGCACCCCAAAATACCGCGCCACCGGGGTCACAAGTAAACTTGCTCCCACCCCAAGCACACCGCCAATGAGGCTGATTGCCGCCGCCTCACACAAAAATTCAAACAGAATATTTTTCTGGGAGCAGCCGATTGCCTTTAGGATACCAATTTCATTGGTGCGCTCCTTCACGGAGACAAACAGGACATTCATAATTCCGATGCCGCCTACCACGAACACAATCGCCGCCATGGCAATTAGAAGCATGGTAAGGATTTCGTTGGAAGCCGCCGCTGCCTCCATCTTGCTGCCTGCATCCTCAAAGGTAAATTCCGCGTTGGGATAGGTTGCCGCCAACACCTCCGTCACCTCCGCAATGACGCCGTCAATGTTATTGACGTCCTCCGCCAACACGGTGATGGTGGGATTCACCTTCGTTCCCACCAGATATTTCACCCCGGTGGCATAGGGAATGAAAATGGAATCATCGGGGCTGATTCCGGAGGACACCGTACCCATCGTTTCCAACACGCCGTTTACCACATAGGAACGCTCGTCAATGTAAATCACGCTGCCATAGGCTTCGATGGCGCTGCCAAAGATTTCCTCCGCCACCGATGCCCCCAGCACGCAGATTTTTTCCTTATTCTCATCATCCGCCTCTGTGATAAACTCCCCCAGGGCAAGGGACAGGTTGCTCATATCCGCATAATTTTCCTTTACGCCGCCGATGGTATAGGTTGCCGCTTCCTCTAACTCACCGCCGTCCACGGAAGAACGGGTGGTATAAGAAATGGTAACATCCGTAACTCCGGCAGCAAAGGTTTCGATATCGTCCACATCCTCCTCATCTAAGGTGATGTTTTCCTGATTCATCCGCTCCTGCATGTCATTTCCGCCTCCGAAGAAGCCGCCTCTGCCGAAATCACCTCCGGAGGGCATTTCGCCGGGAGAAAAATCTCCCCCGCCTCCGCCGAAATCACCTCCGAAGGAGGGTGCACCGCCGCCAAAGCCGCCCCCTGTCCCGGCATTTCCTGCATTTCCTGAAAAACCGCCTGACGCCCCCTGGGGCATTGCCATTCCTCCGCCGCCGGTACTTTCCCCGCCGCTTTCCATATTTCTTTCGTCGGTTCCGCCGTCATAGGAAATATCAATGGCTCCGGCATTTAAGTTTTTAAACTGGTCCGCCACGTCCTCTTTTCCGCCTTTTCCAATGGCAATCACCATGACAATCGTGGCTGCCCCCACAATGATTCCGATGGAGGTCATAATGGTTTTAAATTTATTCTGGATAATATTCATCCAGACAAGCCGCAATAATTCCCCTGGTTTCATGATGTTTTCACCTGGCTTTCTATCAGCACCGTCTCGCCCTCCTCAAGTCCTGACTGAATTTCCACATTGACACCGTCTGAAAATCCGGTGGCAACCTCTCTTTTCTCCGTTGTGCCGTCACTGTTTTTCACCTTGACATAGGACTTGGTTCCTTCCGAAATCACCGCCTTATTCGACACGTAAAGCACATCTTCCACCTGTTTTTCCACAAAGGTAACACTGCCCGTCATATCGGTAAAAATACCGTCCGTATCTCCGGTGAGAAGCACCTCCACATCATAGGACACCGTGGAAGAACCGCTGGAAACGGAGGTATCAGTGCTCTTTACCACTGCAGGAAATGTCTCGCCCTCATAGGCAGTCAGCTCCACCATTACCTCGTCTCCCAATGCAATCCCTGCAATATCCTCCTCCGAAACTGACACGGTCATGGAAACAGAGGCTGCATCCGCAAAGGTCACCACTGCGGTGGAAGAGGACAGCTCATCCCCCGCCGCATAGCCGATTTCCATCACCGTTCCGTCATAGGCGGAATATACCGTTCCGTCCCCCACAAATGCCTCAAACTCCGCTAAGTTTTCCTCCGCTTCCTCCAATGCCGCAGCCGCCTCTTCCGCAGTAACCTCCACGCCGTTTACATCTGCGGAGTACTGGCTGCTGGCGTTCTGGCTGGAAAACAGCGCCTCCTGATAGGTTTTCTCCGCCTCCGCCGATTATGTGGTATAGGCGCTCTGTGCCGATTTCAGTTTATTGTAGAGGCTGTCATAATTTTTCTGCTCTTCCGCTAAGGACTCACTCAAATCCACACCGGATTCTATCATCTGCTGGTAATAAGTCACCAGGGCAGCCGACTCGTCAAACGCCTCCTGGGCTTCCTCCACCGCATCCTCTAATTCCGCTAAAGCCGCCTGATACTCTTCCTCCGCCACGCTGCCTTTTGCTATGCTGACGTTATAGGAATAGCTTGCGGAAAGCTTTGTTTTTGCCGCAGATAAATTCGCCGCACTCACCTCTGCCTTTGCCTCTGTCACCGCTGTTTCAAGCTCCTTGCGGCAGCTTTCCACGCTTTCCTCCGTCAACTTTAAAATGGCGTCCCCCATCTTTACCTTCTGCCCCACCGAAACATAAACCTTTTCCACCTCAAGGCTCTCCGAGGAAGCGCTGCTGTCTGCTGCATTTCCCGCTGACTGCGCCCCGGATTGTCCGCTGCTAGAAGAACTTCCCTCAAACTCCATTTCCTGGCTTAAGCTGCCGATGGCGATACTGCCGCTTTCCGTCACGCCCACGGTAAGATTGCCTCTCTCCACCACCGTCTCCTTAGAGACCGTTTCCGTCTCCTTTTCCCCCGCAGACTGATAAGCGTAAATGCTGCCTCCTGCCGCTAAGACCGCCGCTGCCCCCAGCCCCGCCGCAAGATATTTTTTCGACTTTTTCATGCTAACTCTCCTTTTCCGTTGTTTCTTTCTCTGTCTCTTTCTCGATTTCTTCTATTGCTTCTTTCTCTGTTTCTTGCTCGATTTCTTCCACTGTCTCTTTCTCTGTCCCTTCTTCGATTTCTTCTACTGCTTCTTTCTCTGTTTCTTGCTCGGTTTCTTCTATTGCCTCAATTTCTTCCGTCGTTTCTTTTTTTCTCTCTGCAAAAGTTACCACCGCAGAACTGCCCGCACCAAATTGCCCGTCGGTATTGTCAATGGAAATGGTTACTGCGTAAGTCACATTGGAAATACTTCCCCCCACAGTAGCCGAAGAAGCCACGGCGGATACGGTCCCCGTCACACTGTTTCTGCTGCCGGAAATACGGACAGACACCTCCTGCCCTACTTCCACCTGGGAAATCTTATCCTCCGGCACCTCCACGGAAATGGTAATGGCGGCGGTATCGCTGTAAGCCGCCAACGCCGCACCGCTGACTAAGGTATCTCCTGCCTCATAGGCTATGTAGGCTAACGTTCCGTCCTGCTCCGCTTTTATCACGCCGTCCTCTAACGCCAGCAGCTTCTCCTGTTCTTGCCGTAGCGTATCTAAATTTTCCTGTGCTGTTTCCACTGCCGTCTCTAAGCTGCTTACCGCCGACTGGTAGGTGCTGTCCGCATAATCTCCCTCTAAGACAGCCGTGTCATACTGGTTTTTCAGTTCTAATTTTTCCGTTTCCGCACTCCGCTGTGCTGATTCATATTCCGACAAAAGATTATCTAACTGTTCCGTCAGCTCCGCAATCTTCTGATTCGCCTCCTCCGTGTCTTTGTTATAGGCTTCCACCGCATTGTCAAACGCCTGCTGCGCCTGTTCTAATTTGCTCTGTGCCGTATCTGCGCCCGTCTGCGCCTCCGTCAGCGCCGTCTCCGCTTTCTGCTGTGTTTCATACTCGGAAATAAGCTCCTCTGTTAAACTCTGCAGCGTCTCGTAATCCGCATTTTCACTGATTTTGGTCTGCAGCTCCGTCATTCTGCTGCCCACTGCAAGAGCTGCCATCTCCGCTGCGGTTTTAGCGTCTGACAAATTCGACTGCGCCGTCCCTAAATCCGTTTCCGCCTGGGTAACCACATCTTTTTTCTCGCTAAGCCCGTTTTCGGTATAATAGATTCCGTTGTCAAGCTCCGACTGGTATTCCTGAATGGTCTCCACCGCCGTATCGTACGCCTCTTTTTTCTCTGCCACCTTCACATCAATTTCGTCCACCGCCGCCTGATAGCTGTCCGCCGCATGTTCCGCATCCAGCTTTGTCTCCTGTAAACCGGATTTCGCCTCTAAATCCCCCGACGCTAATTCTGCCTCTGCCGACGCAAGGGTACGCTCCGCCTCCGCCACGGCTTTTTCATAATAAGTTCTGGCATTCTCCATGCTCTCTTCCGTCAGCTTCATCAGGGCATCCCCGGCACTGACCGTGTCCCCCGCCTCTTCATAGACTTCCTCCACCGTCATGGTTACCACCCCGACAGAAAATTCCGGCAGTTGGCTTAACACTCCCATCTGGGTGGTGCCTTCCTCCGAAAATCCGCCCTCCGTTTCCTGCTGCGCTTCTATATTTTCCGGAGCAGAAGCTTCCTCTGTTCCCACTCTGCCCCCGATTCTCTGATAGGCAAGACCACCGCCCGCCGCCAAAATAATTACTGCCGCACCCACTGCCAAACAGCGAATCTTCTTTTTCCGTTCCATATCTTTGCCCTTTCCTGTTTCTTACTTTTTCCGCTTTACTATAGCAGAGCAACCTAAATAGTTTTTGAATGTAATGTGATGGTTATGTGAAGATACGGTTAAAAAACTGTGTTTAAAAAAGGCGCATGGATTACATTTCTGTACCATGCGCCTTTCCGACTCTGATTCCATATGAAATTGTTGTCTTTTCTGTCTCCTGCCCCAAAGGAGCAGGTACTGCCATGCCGGTTTTCAGTCCCCGGTGAGCTCCACCAGTCTCTGCATTTTCTCCGCAATTTCCCTTAAAATATTCCCATTGTCCTCCTGAGCGGCTAACGTCTCTCCGGCATGGGCGGAAACCTCCTGGGATATGGCGGAAATGGTCTGTATCGTATCCATAATTTCATTGTTGGCAGCTTTAAGCTCCCCGATATGTTCCGCCAGACTGTCAATATTGTCACGGATGGAATATGTATTTTCCTGAATGCTGTCAAAGCTTGCCGCCGTATTCTCTGTGGACTGTTTCTCTTCATTGATGCCGTCAATCATATGCTGTACCACGCTTACCACCTCGCGAATAGCGCCGGAAACATTCCCAATGAGCTGTGCGATGTCGGAGGTAGCTTCATTGGTTCTGCTTGCCATGCCGGAAATCTCCGTCGCCACAACGGAAAAGCCTCTTCCCGCCTCTCCTGCCCTGGCGGCTTCAATACTGGCATTTAACGCTAAAAGCCCTGTCTGAGAGGCAATATCGTTGATTAGCTCCACAATGGTATTCATCTGCTCAATATAGGCATCCAGCGTCCGGAGTTTTTCTGCTACCTCCACGCCGTTTTGTACGGAAGTCTCCACCGTCCGCACCAGAAACTCCACATCCCGTTTTCCGCTGTCAAGCACTTCAAAGGTCTGCTGCATATTCTCGGTAATATGGGCTGCCGCAGTACCCGCAAGCTCCACCTTTTCCTGAATTGCAGCCGTCTGCTGAAGCTGGTTCTGCACTGCCTCCGCTGTATCCGTTGTCCCCGTGGAAACCTGCTGCATGGCGTTTCCGGTGGTTTTCGATGCCGTGCTGAGTTTCGCAAGCTCCCCGTTAATATCCTCAATGCCGCTTTTCAGTTCCGCAGAAAGGTCGGAAATATCCTGCAATATCTTCTCCGTCTCACTCTGCGCTTCACTGACCCGGATAATTTTCTGCTCCGCATTCTGATTTAAGGTTCTTGCCGTAAAATAAGAGTAAACCCCAACCATAATCATGGTGGATATCTGCAGCAGTCCATAATCCGTTCCTAAATATCCCAGCGCTCCGGTGGTTGCACCGATAGCGACATAAACAATACTCTCCAGCACCACACCCACATTGATGATAAGCGTATATTTTGCATCATTAAAAATAGACACCAGAAGTATCATGGGGATAACAAAAACATACACAAACTGATTGGACGTGGTAAACAGTATATAGGTATAAAACAAAGCATACCCCACAGCTACCAGATGTTTTATGGCAGGCGTCTCTTTGTCCCTGCGCCAGAAAATTTCCTCGATTACCGGAAACAGCAAACCTATCACCGCCGCAATGAGAAACGTGGTTACACTCCTTTTCTGGCTGATGGTTTCCAGCGAAATCAGCGCAATCACCACAATCACATCCAGCCAGTGGGCGAATTTTGCCATCTTATTATTACGTACAGTCTCGGAAATCTGCTCCCCGTTCTTCTTCTGTTCCATACTCTTCTCCTCACCTGTTAAAAATAAGCTTCTGTACCTGATTTTACTATATTCTGCTCATTTTAGCAAGTAACGGCGTTAAGGTGTAAATTTTAAATCTGCAATATTCTGCACCAACTGCTGCATCTGCTCCCTTGACTGCATACTTCTTGCCGCCTCAATTACCTGTCTTTTTTCTTCCTCTGTCATGGCTGCGAACTGCTCCATCGCCTCTTCATTCATTGCCAGCCCAAAACCTAAGCCCACCGGGAGTCCGTCCTCTTTTATCATGCCGCTACCCCCAACAGTTTTAAAATCCAGTAAATCAACCCTAAGCACCAACTGGAAAAAATGCCGTACAAAATCACAGGTCCCGCAATGGTAAAAATTTTACAGCCAATGCCAAACACCTGTCCCTCCTTCTGAAACTCAATGGCAGGCGCCGCCACGCCGTTGGCAAATCCGGTAATCGGCACCAGTGCCCCTGCTCCGCCCCAGTTTGCCAGGGAAGGATAAATGTTAAAGCCCGTCAGCAGCACCGACAGCAGCACCAGAATCAGGCTGCACCAACTGCCCGAGGTATCCTTGTCCAGTCCGTAATTCTGACAGGTGTTTAAAATAAACTGCCCGATACAGCAGATAGCGCCTCCCATAACAAATGCCTTTAACATGTTCAGCCACAGATTATGGGTAGGTGTTACCTCCTTGACATATTTGTTATATTTCTGCTGCAAACGCTCTTTTTTCTCGTCCATATCAGTCCCCGCTTTCTTTTTTAATCTTAGTATGTCCGGGACTGCTTCCTTTTATACCGTTTTTTATTAAGATTGATTCTGCGTTCAAAAATTTCTGACCCATAACCGTATTCCCCGGCACTCAGATTCCTCTTTCCTCCCTTGCAATTTCTGCCGGATTATGCCACTATAATAAAATGACAGGCTAACCATATTTTAAAACAAAATCTTAACGAAACAGGTGAAACAAGCATATGGAACCTTCCATTTTATCTTTTGTCACAAATTATCTTTCTGATTTACATATCCGGACTACCCTTACGGAGGATTTCCATATCGGACTTTCTTCCCTGGATTTAGGACTGCGGGACAATATTTTAAAGAGGAAAGACTCCCACGGGCAAAGTCCCCTGACCCATTTAGATGCCGACTGCCTTTATCGTATCAAAGATTATTACGGCTGCTTTTACGCTTTCTTTTTATTTCCCGGTGAACGGAAGCTGTTTTTTGCAGGTCCCTACCTGACGGAAGCACCTTCGGAGGACGGGGTAACCGCCATGATGGAGGAGCTCGCGATTCCGCCGGAGCAGTTCCCCCAACTGCGGGACTATTTTAATTCCCTGCCCCTGCTGCCGGAGCCTCATTTTCTCCACCTGCTGCTCCGAAGGCTGTATCAGGGACTATCCGGCGGCAAAGAACCGGCTTTTTTCACCTTCGACTTAAAGGAAGCGGAAAGCCGGCAGGAATTTCTGGCAAGCCACGAATTTGTGGTTCCCAAAGACCCCCTTCTCAGTATGCATCTGTTAGAAGAGCGCTACCAGATAGAAAATACCTTCTTAGAGGCGGTTGCGGAGGGAAACTCCCAGAAGGCGTTAGAGGCAATGGAGCATTTTTCCGCCTACCGTATTTCGCCCCGCTCCGAGGATTCCCTGCGGAACTCCAAAAATCTGTTCCTGGTGCTAAATACCCTGATGAGGCGGACTGCCTATGAAGCCGGGGTTCACCCCCTCTATATTGACGAGATATCGGGAAATTATGCCAGAATGATTGAACAGTGCCGCACGGAAAAGGAAATTTCGGAAATTCCTCCCTACATGATAAGAAGCTACTGCAATCTGGTGGAAAAGCGAAGCCTCTCCGCCTACTCCGAGCCCATCCGGCGGATTTTAGTCACCATTGACGCCTCACTGGCGGCGGACTTAAGTCTGAAACGGTTTGCAGAAGAACTGTTTCTAAATACCAGCTATCTCTCCTCCCTCTTTAAAAAGGAGGTGGGGATGAACCTTACAGATTATGTCAACCACTGCCGTCTGGGCTATGCCAAAAAGCTGTTAAAAAGCACTACCCTCTCCATTCAAAACATTGCCTTACAGTGCGGTTTTTCGGATATCCACTATTTTACCCGGCTGTTCCGGCGGGAAAACGGGGTGACGCCCAGGGAATGGCGGCAAAGCCGCTGAGTAAAACAGGGAGACGCCAAAACGGTGTCTCCCTGTCCTTATTTTATCTTATTCCGGTTTTTTAATCTGATTTAACTGTGCGTTTAATCCTAACAGCATTTCCTTGGTAATGACAGGCTTCTCCATATTCTTCATATCGTTCATCATACCCATCATATTTACCATACGCAGGATGGTAAATCCTCCCATCATCTGCATCATGCCGTCAGACATCTCGAACTGTACTCCGGCTGCGCCGCTCGCACCGCCCATTACCTGTTTCATCAGTCCTCCAAGCAATGCTTTTCCTTCTTCACTGGCAAGAATATCACCCATCTTATCATTCAGTGAGAAATATCCCTCCGGTGCGGTGACATCAAACCAGTTTAAAACAGCGCCTTTTTCTTTCAGGATGTAATCCTGGTTCGGCTCCTCCACTTTACGGATTTTACTCTCATCCGTGCAATCTCCGGCTACTGCTTTTAAGACGCTCTCGCCCTCGTTTGGCACCTGGAAATAGAAGAAATGCTCTTCGCTCTTCTGTTTGCCAAGGCTCTT
>JAGAIK010000414.1 GCA_017626625.1 Roseburia sp. | reverse complement strand
CTTAGGAAAGGTAGAGGAGGTTCCGGGACTGATTTTAGCATGCGGCTTTACCGGACACGGCTTCGGCATTGCGCCGGGGGCGGCAGACCAGTTAGCGGAGCTTATCGTAACGGGAAAGACAACGGTTGATTTATATGACTTGCGTTATGATAGATTTAAGGCTAAAATTTAATACATGATATGGAAAAGAGATAAATTAAGACCGACACAACCTTATTTTGTATTTGATACGGAGGATTTCTTTCAGGAAATCTATTTAAAGCAGGGCATTTCTCATTTCTATACTTACTATGTGACCGGAATGACGGAGATGCGGTCTGTCCCGGACGGCTGTATTGATTTGTCCTTTGAGTACAATGGCACGGAAATGAGAGGTTATGCCTGCGGGACGCCCACAGAATACCGGATAGAGCAGAGACCGGAGTTTCAGGAGGTGTTCGGCGTAAGATTTATGCCGGGGGTGCAGCCTGCGCTGATAGATGCCACCATGCGGGAGCTTTTTGATAAGCGTGTGCCCTTAGAAGGCATATTAAAGGGCGATACGGCGTGACTTGGGAAAATGGAGGCAGAGACAGATTTTTACCAGAGAATCCGTGTATTTCTGGACGCTTATACCAAAGCGGAGAAGAAACGGGAGAAGCCCTACGGCAAAAAGGAGCTGGTGCTCTCCGTAAAGCAGATGGTTTACGAGTCTGACGGAAAAATAAAGATATCGGAGTTAGAGGAAAAAACAGGCTATACCGTGCGGTATATCAACAAGGTTTTTATGGAAGAAATGGGATTTTCGCCAAAGACCTTCTGCAAGATTATACAGTTCCAGCGGGCACTGGAATTTCTCAATTACGGTGCGCCGGATAAAATGACGGATGCGGCGGTTGCCCTGGGGTATTATGACCAGTCCCAGTTTATCCGTGACTTTAAAAAATATGCGGGGATGACGCCGAAGGCATATTTCCGTCTTGTGGAGAGCAAGCATTACAAGACCAAGGTAAAAGAAACGAGATTTTTGGAGGAATAAAGCAGTACCGATTTATACAATTTTTTTCCGGAAATAAGAAATAGAATAAGTGAAAACAAAGGCAGAGACGAAGGCGTCTGACAGGAATGTCAGGCGTCTTTTTTCGTTCATAAGAATGAGCGGATTGCCAGAAGGTTTGTATGGCGCTTTCAGCAAAAGGAGGTACAAAAAATGGGATTTTCAAGAATTGAAGTAGTAACGTCCATGAATAGACTCAGTGATTTAAAAACAGCATTAAGCAAGCTTGGAGTCAGCGGAATGACCGTGGTGCAGGCAATCGGCTGCGGCGTCCAGAAGGGAACCTTTGAATATGAGGCAGAGCAGAACCCGGAAATGGAGCTGCTGCCAAAACAGATGATTATCATTGTGGTGGAGGACGAAATGATTGACAAGGTGGTGGATACCATTAAGAAGGAACTTTACACTGGACACATCGGGGACGGAAAGATTTTCATCACGCCTCTTTCTAATATTATCCGGGTGAGAACCGGGGAAGAGGGAGCGGACGCCCTAAAGTAAAAGTCCTTTCGTTTCAATGCAGCAGAAAGAGGCTTTCAGCAGAGGTAAAAATAACAAGGGGAAATACGAAAACACAGGAGAGTGAAGTTTATGGAAGAGAAAAAACTGGGACTGCCGAGTGTGATATCAACAGGCGTGGGGCTTATCGTTGCAACAAGCTGCCTGATGTCTTTAGGACAGGGGGCGGGAATGCTTGGAACGGGATTTATCCTTTCCATGATTATGGCATGTTTCATTAATATTTGTACGGCGCTTTGCATGGCAGAACTGAATGCGGTGATGCCGAATTTAACGGGCGGGCTGGCACAGTACACCTTAGCGGGCATGGGTCCCTTTGTGACCATCGTCACCATGGTGGGCGGTTATATTGTCTGTCAGGCAATCGCAGGTTCGGTGGAATGCGCCATGTTCGGAAATGCAATCAATGCTGTGTTTGACACGGGAATCCCATCGAGTGTTTTCTGTATTCTCCTTTTGGTGGTGCTGATTGCAGCAAACCTGATGGGAATTGATATGTTTGCAAAAGTTCAGAACTTTGTTGCCTACGGATTGATACTATCCCTGGTGCTTATGGGGCTTTTGGGAATCTTCGGGATTGGAACTGGGGAAAAGGTAAGCCAGACCATGAACTTGGCAGATTCCTTTTCCGACTCCTTCGGGCTGTTAGGATTGGCGTTTTTCTTATTTTTGGGAAGCGAATTTGTCATTCCCATTTCCAAAAATGTGAAGAACGAGAGAAGAAATGTTCCCCTTGGCATGGTATTAAGCCTGCTTATCATTCTTGTCATGCAGATATTTGTGGTTATCGGCATGGGGCATTATGTAAAATGGGATGAGCTGGGGGCAAGCGCTTCCCCGCATATTTTATACGGAAATTCCCTGTTAGGGTATGCGGGCTCCCTGTGGATGATACTGGTCTCAGTGTTTGCGGTTATCAGCACGGTAAATTCAGCAATCAGCTTTCTTTCCTATATGTGTGCCGGAATGGCAAAGATTAACCTGATGCCGGAACTGTTTTTAAAGAAAAATAAAAGGGGTGCATACTACGTGGGAATTTTAATGATAGGCGCCATTATGATTATCATCAATGCCACAGGCTTATCCACCAGCGACT
>JAGAIK010000413.1 GCA_017626625.1 Roseburia sp. | reverse complement strand
TTTCCTCTGTCTCGTCCCCGTCTGCCGTAAGTCCGCCGATTTCCGTATCGGCAAAATCCGAAAATCCGGCATCTGCAAGGGGCTCATGGTTTTCGTCCGCATTCAGCATATCGCCGATATCCGACAAACCATCCTCCGACTGCAGCAAATCCATCAAATCCTGGTCATTGCCCGCTAAGTTTTCTTCCTCCGCCGGTTCCTCCCCGGCTGATATCTGGCTGATTAAATCATCTAAGGAATCTGAACTCTCCGGCGCCTGCTCTTCTGTTTTTTTCCCCTCTATTTCAGGAATCTCTCCTAAGGTATCCACCATAATATCTTCGCCAAAGTCCTGCGGTTTTTCGTCCATCTCCTGTTTCACACTGTTTACGATACCATCAATATTTTCAAAAAACATATCGTCATCCGCAATACTGCTGTCTGCCGAGCCGTCCTGCAGCTCCTGTTCAAACTGCTTTAAGAAATCATCATCGCTTTCTCCCGAAAGCATGTCCTGTTCAAAATCTTTCATAAAATCATCTTCTGACCGCATGGTATCTCCTTTATCTCCCGCATTTTCCGAATTCCCTTTCTCCACAGAATCCAACAAGCCATCTAAATAATCTTCTGATTTGCTCATTCTGCACCTCCATTACCCAAAACTTAATTTGGGGATGTGATAGGTTATCACATCCCCTTCTTTTCCTCAACCTTAATCCAAGCTTTTATCAATCAAATCATCAATGGCTGCTACAAGATTGCCGATTTCCGGTTTTGTCAACTGCGCATCCGCTCCTAATTTTTCCCCTTTGATTCTCATCTCTTCATTTACCAGGGACGAGAAAATAATCAGCGGTATCTTTTTCATGGAATCATCTGTTTTTACCAGCTTCGTCAGGCGGTGTCCATCCATCAGCGGCATCTCAATATCCGTGATGATACAGTGCACTTTATCTGTTACATTTCCCTCTTTTTTCAACTGGGTCAGCTTGTCCCATGCCTCCTGTCCATTCATGGTGACAATCAGATTCGTATATCCCGCCTTTTTCAGGCAGTCCGTAATCAGCTTGCTTAACAATGGGGAATCCTCCGCAATCAAAATCGGAGAATCACATCTCTCACGGCTCGGCATGTTGTCCACATCCGAAACCTTAAGCCCTGTCTCCGGGCTGATATCCGTTACAATCTTCTCAAAATCAAGAATAATAATCAGTTTGTCATCTAACTTAATCACTCCGGTAGAAGCGCTGTTATCCTCTGTATTAATGGTGGAATCCGGCTTGATAATGGACTCCCAGGATACACGGTGAATACCGATAACCGCATCTACGTGGAATGCAATGTTTAATTTGTTAAAATTGGTAATGATAAACAGTCCCTCTCCTGTTCCTGTCTCCGGCATTCCTAAGCATCTCTTTAAATTTACGACTGTTATCATGGTATCACGCGGCATAAAGATACCTTCTACGCTCGGGTGGGAATTAGGCACCGGAGTAATCGGCTGATAAGTTAAAATCTCTCTGATTTTTGCAACGTTAATTCCGTAATGGCTGTTCCCCAGAGTAAATTCCAAAACCTCCAGCTCATTCGTTCCTGACTCTAAAAGTATGTTCGTATCCATCGATATCTCTCCTCCCGTGTATCATACAAGTATTTTTTAACATTGTATTTCTTAATATTATAGCACAATGGTACTGAATTTACAAAGCAATTTGATAACTCATCCCGCCCATCATTACGCTCAGTGAAAACTCCGGCACCTCGGTCGCCGTGTCCGGTATCTGGAACAATAAAACTGCCTTCTGCGTCTCCCCCGCCGGAATCGTTCCCTGATATGCGGAAAAGTCCTCCAACAATACGGATAATTCCGATGACGCCTTAACGCCGTCCGCCGTAGTTACCTCAAAGGACGGCATCTTCGTCAGATTGTCAAACTCCGCGTCCTCCGTGCCGTTGTTGGTGAGGGAAAAAGTAAGAACCAGAAATGTTTTCCCGGAATCCGCATCCACGGCATAATAGCTGTTTTCCACATAATCCGCTCTGAGGGAAGCTCCCTCGTAGGAAACGCTGACACTCTCCGTTCCGAAAATGTCGTTCAGGGATGCCGTCTGTGCCGCCTGTTCTCCCGCAGCCGCACCCTCCGGCAAAGCCGCTGCGCCCCCGTCTGAAACAGGCGCCTCTGTATCTTCCTGTTCCTCTGTCACGGGATCTGCGTCCTCCACTGTGTCCATATTCACATAGCCAAGTCCCCGTTCCTGCTCCGTATTAAACTTTGTCACCACATGGGCTGCATAACTGACAATAATGTCCTGTTCGTTTTCCGTCAGGGCGTAGGGTGCCTCCCCGCATCCTCCCAAAAGCATTGCTGCCGCCGTAAAAGCCGCCATTGTTTTGATTTTTGATATCTTCATAAACTTCCTCGCAAAATATCTGTAAACTATATCTTATGTTAGCATTTTTAGGAAAATATAGCAACAGAAATTTATATTTCCAACAAATTTCTCAGTGGGTTTTGGTCTCTAACTCAAACCAGAATTCCACTCCGTCCTCGTAATTGATGACACCGCACTGCTGATGGAAGGATTCCATAATGGCTTTTACAATGGACAGCCCGATTCCGCTGCCCCCGTATTCCCTCGTCCGTGCCTTATCCACCTTATAGAATTTAATCCAGATATTTTCGATATCCTCCTCGGGGATAGGGGTTCCCGTGTTAAACACGCAAACCCGCACCTTATCCTCCATCTGCCGGCAGGTAATGTCAATCCTCTTCTCTCCCTGCGCATGATGAATTGCATTGCTCAGGTAGTTCGTCACAACCTCTTCCACCTTAAATTCATCCGCCCATACAAATATCGGCTTATTTTCAGAAAAAGTGAGTGTTATTTGATTCTGGCTCAAAAGAATACCGGAGGAATTTATCACTCCCTGTATCAGCTCCGTCAAATCAAACCGCTCCATGGTAATCACCTCATTGCCGAACTCTAACTGATTTAAGGTCAAAAGTTTTTTTACCATGCGGTTCATCTTGTCCGCCTCATCCATGATGACCTCGCAGTAAAATTCCCTGCTCTGTTCATCATCGTTGATACATTCCTTTAAGCCCTCCGCATAGCCCTGTATCAGGGCAAGGGGTGTTTTTAATTCATGGGACACGTTAGACAGAAATTCCTTGCGCATCTCATCTATCTGGGTCTTTTTCTCAATGTCTATCTGTAGCTGGTTATTTGCGCTTTTCAGCTCGGAAATGGTCCGCTCTAAGGTGCGGGACATCTCATTCATGTGTTCCCCCAACTCGTCAATCTCGTCCTTCCGCTTTGCCCTGGGCTTGTATTTTGCCTCAAAATCCAGCTCCGTCATCCGCTTTGACAGGTCGGTAAGCTCCAACAGCGGCATGGTAATGCCTCTTGAAACAAACACAATTACCACCGCGCTGACAATGATGGAAAATACCCCCACCACCCCTAAGAAGCGGTTGCTGATTTTAACGCTCTCCCGGATACTCTCAAGCGCCGAACGCATTAAAATGAGATTGCCGTTAGACAGCGTGCCGTAAAGCACCAGATACTCGGAATCCAGACGTTTGTCTTTCTGGCGCTGTATGACATAATTTTCGTTCTGCAGCAATACGGTAGTCTCATTCTGCCGCTCCCCGAAAATAATATCCATAAATTCTATCAGCATTTTCTGCGTATTATTGACCGAGGACCTTAAAATCGTGCGGTCTGCACTGATAATCATAATGGTGATATTTCCGTTGGCGCACAGATTGTCAAACTCCACATCAAAATCACTGCTGTAGAGTTCTCCCGACTCATTCGCCTCATCTATGGTGGCAAAGCCTTTCAGCAATGTATTCTGCTGGTTCATCACATAATATTTCTCCAGAAAAGCGGTATTTAACACCCAGCACAACATCAGTGTCCCCGCCACCAGACAGATAATAATCGTCACAATCTTCCGGGTCAGGGAACCGGAGTTATTTTTCTCTTTTTTCTTCTCTCTTTTATCTAATAAAATTTTATGCTTAATTGTTTTCATTGTCAATATTTCCGGAATTTTTCCCCTACTGGTTATCTACCTCAAATTTATACCCCATGC
>JAGAIK010000412.1 GCA_017626625.1 Roseburia sp. | reverse complement strand
ACTGTGTGCTGCTGGACGGAGTACAGGAACCCATGGAATTTCATGGCTATCCCGTGATGAACCGGGAGAAACTGGCGGAGCGGCTGCCGGAATTTCATGTGATATTAGGGCACTCTAACTATGAAAAAGGGGAAGTTTTAAAAAGGGAAATGCCTCAGGTGAAAAAGGTATTTTACGCGTTCAGCATTCATTATGAACAGTATGAGAAAGTACCCTATGAGGCAATTTCTAAGGAGGCAGAGAGATTTTGCAGGCTGTGTGAAAGGCTGGAAGATAAGGAGAGCGTGGAGAACCTGTTTGCCTACCTGAACACCAAAATGACGGGGGATGTTTCCTACATACTGGATGTATTCAAAAATCCCATGAGCTTTTATCACAACGATATTTTTCAGATGGCAGAGGATGAGGTGTTTTTGGATATCGGCGCTTATAACGGTGACACCATCCGGCTCTTTTTAGAGGAAACCGGGGGAAATTACAGGAAAATCATTGCGTTAGAGCCGGACGATAAGAGCTTTTTGGAACTGAATGAGTATCTGGCGAAGGCGAGGGTGCGCAATGCAGTGACTTCTAAAAACGGGGCATGGAACAGGCAGGAGGACCTTTTATTTAAAACCGGAAACGAGCAGATTTCGAGTGTGGAGACGGGAAAACATATTTTAAAAACCAGCGAAACGGTTACCATTTATGCGGACCGTCTGGATGCAATCTATGCAGAGGAAGAGATTCCCTTCATTAAGATAAATTATTATGAAGGCGTCTTAGAGGCGATAGAGGGCTGTGAAGGGATTCTCCGCAGGCGGCATCCGAAATTAGCCATTGATGTGGGTTTTGATATTTATAATGTATTGAAGCTGACGGAATATCTGTATTCCATCGAGGAGGGTTACAAATTTTATCTGCGGTTTAACCGGGCAATGTCCTCTACATTTACACTGTATGCAGTTGCGGAAGGATAACTGCTTTTATAAAAGGTCAACGCAGTGGGTACTGTGCTGACCTTTTGTATGTTGCAGAATGACGACGGTTTCAGCGCAGTTCAGCGATAGAGGAATGGGCTGTCATACTGGTAAAAACCGTAAAATAGTGCTACAATAAAAAGCAATGAAAAAGAAATGATATAAATGGAGGCTTCCAATGAAACATACAGATGAAAAGCAGATAATCGGAGAACAGTTTGACGAAGAGCGGGCGTTGTACCATTTACAGAACGGGCTGGTGAAGGACTGCATTTTTGCGGGTCCGGCAGATGGGGAATCCGTGTTGAAGGAGGCGGGAAATATTGCGGTGGAGCATTGCAGTTTTTCCTTAAGATATCCCATGTGGCATGTGAAGGGTTTTGAGCTTACGGGCTCTTCCATGGACGAGCTGACCAGGGCGGCGCTGTGGTATGCAGACCATGGCAGGATAACCGATTGCAGGCTCCATGGCATCAAAGCCGTGAGGGAGTGCAGCGATATTCAGATAGAGGGCTGTGACATCAGTTCCACGGAATTTGGCTGGAAATGCAGTGATGTGGAGATGAAGGAAACGACCATTCATTCGGAGTATATTTTCTTTGACAGTAAAAATGTGGCTCTTTCGAATGTGACCATGACGGGAAAATATTCCTTCCAGTATATGGAGAACCTTACCATCGAAAACTGCAACTTAGACACCAAGGACGCTTTCTGGCACAGCAAAAATGTTACGGTAAAAGACAGCGTGGTAAAGGGAGAGTATCTGGCGTGGTTTTCCGATGGACTGACATTGATAAACTGCAAAATCATCGGCACCCAGCCCCTGTGCTACTGTAAAAATCTAAAGCTGGTAAACTGCACCATGGAGGAGACGGATTTGGCGTTTGAATACTCCGAGGTGGAAGCGGATATCCGGGGAAATGTGCTGTCTATAAAAAATCCGAAAGCGGGAACCATTACGGTGGACAGCGTAGGAGAAATTATTATGGAAGATGCGGTGATGGAGTGTACCGGAAACGTGGTGGTGAGAGCGTAACTATTTGATCTGACAAGGGGAAAGTTGTTCTTAAACAGGACAGCTTTCTTTTTTCGCTATTTTGGTCTTTACTTTTTGGCTCCTATGCTGTTATAATGACTAACGGTTAGAAAAAACTAATAAATGTGAGGTAAAACTAATAAAAGGAATTTGTTTCCAGAATGACTGGAAATACAAGCGAAAGAAAGGCGGAGCATACGTATGATGATAAATCGTCGGCTGATAGGAACGGTCAGCGAAAGTAAGAAGTATATTGCAGGAAACGTCCTGCTGCAATGGTGTTCCCTGGTGGCAAACATCGCCATGATGACAGGGATTACCGCTTTGTTGGCGGCACTGGTTACGGGAACGGCGGATAAAAGCAGCATGGTTAAAACAGCGGTGCTGGCGGTTGCTGCGGTTATTGTCCGTTTTGTCTGTACCACAGGGGCATCCCGCAGGGGATCTCTTTCTTCCAAAGCAGTGAAAAGGACGCTGCGGGAGAAAATTTACAGGAAGCTTTTAAAACTGGGAACTTCCTATCAGGAGCAGGTGCAGACCAGTGAGGTAGTGCAGGTTGCCGTGGAGGGGGTAGACCAGTTAGAGACTTATTTTGGAGCGTATCTGCCCCAGTTTTTTTATGCCATGTTAGCACCCTTTACCCTGTTTGTGTATCTTTGTTTTGTCAATGTGCCCGCTGCGGTGGTGCTGTTAGTCTGTGTGCCGTTAATACCTGTTGCCATTGCGGCGGTGCAGACCTGGGCAAAAAAGCTGCTGGCAAATTACTGGGGACAGTATACCGCTCTGGGGGATACTTTTCTGGAAAATCTGCAGGGCTTGACGACATTGAAAATTTATCAGGCGGACGCTTTTAAACATGAGGAAATGAACCGGGAATCGGAAAATTTCCGCCGGATTACCATGAAGGTTCTGACAATGCAGCTTAATTCTATTACGATTATGGATTTGATTGCCTACGGAGGAGCGGCACTGGGGGTGATTATGGCAGCCACACAGTATGCCAAAGGTAATGTTTCCCTTGGGGGCTGTCTGTTGATTATTCTGTTGGCGGCGGACTTTTTCATTCCCATGCGGCAGTTAGGTTCCTTTTTCCATATTGCCATGAACGGCATGGCAGCCAGTGATAAGATTTTCCGGCTGTTGGATTTGCCGGAGACGGAGGAAAAAAGCGCATCGGTTCCGGCGGATTGTTCCATCGAATGTAAGAACCTGCATTTTTCCTATGAACCGGAACGGGAAATTCTGCACGGCGTGGATATGAAGTTTCCGGAGGGTTCTTTTACCTCTATCGTGGGAGAATCCGGCTGTGGAAAATCCACCATGGCGGCGATTCTCATGGGACGGAATCAGGGGTACACCGGAAGCGTTACAGTGGGCGGGACGGAGTTGTCCGCCGTCAATGAAGCGGACCTGATGGAGAAATTTACGTATATCAGCCACCAGAATTACCTGTTTAAGGGTACGGTGGAGGAAAATCTGCGGATGGGAAAGCCGGAAGCGTCAGAGGAAGAGTTGTGGTCTGTCTTAGAGCGCACCAAATTGGCGGATTTCCTGCGAGAGGAGAAAGGACTTGACACTTATCTTGCAGAAAATGCGTCAAATTTCTCCGGCGGACAGCGTCAGCGTCTGGCATTGGCAAGGGCGCTTTTGCATGACGGTCCGGTTTACATTTTTGATGAAGCAACGTCTAATATTGATGTGGAGAGTGAAAACGATATTATGGAGGAAATCCGCCGTCTGGCAAAAACGAAAACGGTTATTCTGATTTCCCACAGACTTGCTAATGTGACGGATTCCGATAACATTTATGTGATGGAGCAGGGAAAGGTCTGTGAAGCGGGCTCCCATGAAGAGCTGCTGGCACAGGGCGGCGTCTACGCAAACTTGTGGAATACCCAGCAAAGTCTGGAAAACTACGGAAAGGACGGTGAAGGAAGATGAAAAAACGGAGCGGTTGGAATGTAATGCTGCAACTGGTGGGACTGGTGAAGCCCCTGGCAGGTTTTATGGTACTGGCAGTTTTTATGGGGCTGGTGGGACATCTCTGCGCCGCCTTTATCACCATTTTCGGCGGTTATGCGGTACTGGATTTGCTTGGAATGGAGACGCCGTTCTCTCTGCAGGTGATTTTTATTTCGGTCTGTGTATTTGCGCTGCTGCGGGGATTTCTGCGCTATGCGGAGCAGGCGTGCAATCACTATATTGCCTTTAAGCTGCTGGCACTTATCCGGGATAAGGTATTTGGGGCGTTGCGAAAGCTTTGCCCGGCAAAATTAGAGGGCAGGGACAAGGGAAATCTGATTTCTGTCATTACCTCTGATATTGAACTGCTGGAGGTATTTTATGCCCATACCATTTCCCCGGCGGCGATTGCCTTTTTCTTTACGGTAATTATGTGTCTGTTTATCGGCAGCTTCCACTGGGGTCTGGGTGTGCTGGCTCTGGTGGCTTATCTGGTGGTGGGGATTGTAATTCCCCTTGTGACTTCAAAACTCAGCGGCGATGACGGTATCCGGTTCCGCACGAAGTCGGGGGAACTCAGCAGCTTTGTTCTTGACAGCTTAAGGGGACTTTCCGAAACGCTGCAGTACGGACAGGGAGAAAAACGTCTGCGGGAAATGAATGAAAGGACAGACGCTTTGGCAAAAGACGAAGAGCGGATGAAAAGGACTTCTGGGCGCAACATGGCGGTGACCAATACGGTGATTTTGTTCTTTGACCTTGCCATGCTCTTTGCCTCGGCGGCATTGTATCAGGCAGGAACAGTGGATTTTTCCGGTGTGCTGATTCCGACGGTGGCGCTTATGAGTTCCTTTGGTCCCTGCGTGGCTCTGGCAAATTTAGGAAGTACACTGCAGAATACCTTTGCCGCAGGAAACCGTGTGTTAGATATTCTTGAGGAAACTCCGGTGGTGGCGGAGATAACAGGAAAACAGGAGATTGCTTTTCAGGGTGCGGCGGCAGAGAATGTAACCTTTTCCTATGGTGATGAGACGATTTTAACAGATGTGTCCTTAGAACTGCCGGAGAATGCGGTGATAGGAATTGCCGGAAAGAGCGGCAGCGGAAAATCTACCCTGTTAAAGTTGTTTATGCGTTTCTGGGAGGTGCAGAAGGGTTCTGTGAAAATCTCGGATACGGCGGTGGGAGAAATCAACACTGCAAATCTGCGGGAAATGGAGAGTTTTGTGACACAGGAAACCCACCTGTTTTGTGACAGTATCAGAAATAATCTGCGGATTGCAAGGCTGGATGCAACGGATGAGGAGATAGAGGAGGCGTGTAAAAAAGCTTCGGTACATGATTTTATCATGAGTTTGCCAAAGGGTTATGATACGGCGGTAGGAGAGCTGGGAGACACCCTCTCCGGCGGGGAGCGCCAGCGGTTAGGTCTTGCCCGTGCCTTTCTTCACAATGCGCCGTTCCTGCTGTTAGACGAGCCTACCAGCAATCTGGACAGCTTAAACGAAGCGGTGATTTTAAAGTCGCTGCACCGGGAGAGAAGCGGAAAGACGGTGGTATTGGTGTCCCACCGCCCCTCCACCATGCGGATTGCTGATAAAGTGTATTCCGTGGAGAGCCTGTCAAAGACGGGTGGAAGGAGAAGCTGACGGGAGAGAGTTCCCGGGAACCGTTCCGTCTCACATGAGGTGGAAGGAAGCTGGTAAAGTGAGATAAATCCCGTCGGGAAAATAAGAAAGAGAAAAGTGGGGATGAATCCATGAAAAAAGACGTGCAGACAAAACGGGAGAGGGAGAAGGAGATGGTTTCCCAGATGATTGCCCTGTACTGCAAAAAGAAACATGGCACAGGAAAAGGGCTTTGTGCAGACTGCGCTGCCTTAGAGGAATATGCAAGAGAGCGCAGTGAGAAATGTCCTTTTATGGAGACAAAAACCTTCTGCTCGAATTGTAAAGTACACTGTTATAAACCGGATATGCGGGAGAAAATCCGGGAGGTAATGCGGTTTTCCGGTCCCAGAATGCTGTTTCACCATCCGGTGGCGGCAGTCCGGCATGTCATAGAAACGAAAAAGGAGAAGAGACGATTGGAGGAAACGAAATGAAATTGAAAAACCTGCTGTTTTTAATCTTGGGCTGTATCTGCATGGTACTGGGCTGTATCGGCATTGCCCTGCCCATTTTGCCGACGGTGCCGTTTTTTCTGGCAACGGTATTCTTTTTTGCCAATTCTTCACAGAAACTGCATGACTGGTTTGTGGGGACAAAGATGTATAAAAAGCATCTGGAATCTTTTGTGAAGAAAAAGGGTATGACCCTGCGTACGAAGGCTACGATTATCTTTAGCGTAACGCTGCTGATGGGAATCGGATTTGCCGCCATGGGGCGTGTTCCGGTGGGGAGAGTGATACTTGCAGTCGTATGGATTTGCCATATCGTCTATTTTGTGTTTGGGGTAAAAACCATAAAGGAAGAAGATGTGGAGAGCGTGATGTAACCACGGTTTGGCTGTCAAAGGGCGTAAGGTCAATCAAATTTTTTCTTACAAAAATTTAAAAAAAGTGTTAAAATCCCGTCTTTGACAGTTAGTAAAAGAAAAAATCGCTGCATCTCTTGTATTTACTGGGCTGTAGCGATTTTTTCCGTTGTTGCGAACTATAGTAATTT
>JAGAIK010000411.1 GCA_017626625.1 Roseburia sp. | reverse complement strand
TCCCAGTATCTTTTTTAAAAGCTTTCCTTCCTCCACAAAGAGCAGTTCCCCGTCTTTCAGATAAAATCCAAAACTTTCCCCTGCGCTTTTCTCCCTGCCGAAGCCCGGCAGACGCATGGTGCCAAACAGACATTCCCCATAAGTTTCCGCCTTACAATACTGCACCGGGTTCATACTGCGGTAAAACGCCCGCTTATGGGGATATTACCCGGACAGCTCCTTTAATTCCGCCACGGACAGAAGCTTCACCCTGCCTTCTTTTCCCGCAAAATCAAATTTCTGCATTTCTTTCCTCTCCAAAAAATGAAAACACCGGATATGACGTTCCATACCGGTGTTTGGTCCTTTTATCAGTATTCCACTTTCTTATCTTTCTATTTCACTAATTTTACAATGGCTTCCACCACTTCTTTAATATTGCCCTTAGAAGTGTTAAAACACACATCATAATTGATAGGCTCGCTCCAGGTCTGTCCGGTAAAGAACTGATAGTATTTGCCTCTCTTCCGGTCTACGTCTAAAATCTGACGGCGCAGCTCCTTGTCCGAAAGGTGCTCCTGCTCCGGCGCCCGTTTTCTGCACCGCTCCATACGGCTCTCAAGTCCTGCGTAAATAAAGACACGAAGTGGATTATGGTCCCGCAGTATGTAATCTGCGCTGCGCCCTACGATGACACAGTCGGATTTCTCCGCCAGCTCCTGTATCAGCAGGCTCTGCTCCCGGTAAATATTGTTGTTCATCTCCATCACCGGGTCGGCTCCCATATAAAAGGTTCTGCCAATGGTAATCGGTATCAGGTTAGAAGGACTGTTTTCCATGACATGCTGCACATACCCCTCCGCCAGTTCCGTCCTGTTTGCAATCTCCGTAATAATTTCACTGTCATAGTAAGCAATGCCAAGCTTGTCAGACAGACGTTTTCCCACTTCACGTCCGCCGCTGCCAAACTCCCTGCCGATGGTTATAATCCTTCTCATGTGCCCTACCTCCTGTGGCTTTGTTTCTGCTATTATAACACGATTGAATAGGGGGTGCAATTTTATTTTTCAGTCCACACTCTTAAGGGATTCCGTCATACTGATGTTGTCTATTTTTTTCTTCATCATCTGATTCACAAGCAGCGCAAACACCAGCGTCAAAACCACACTGTACAGGTAGCTTACCGGAAGCACCTGCACGTCAAAGGTCACGGCATCCACCTTAATCTGCCCCATGACGAAGGCATGAAGCAGTTTTCCCAGTATCAGTCCCAGCAGCGCCCCTAAGAAAGTCAGTATCAGGTTCTCCCGGAACACATAGGACGAAGTCTCCTTTTCGTAAAATCCCAGCACCTTGATGGTGGCAATCTCCCGCATACGCTCCGTGATATTAATATTGGTAAGATTATAAAGTACGATAAACGCCAGCCCGGCAGCGCAGAGAATAATCACAAACACAATCAGGTTCATGCTCTGCATCATGCTGGAAAACCGCTCTAAGAAATCCTGGTTGACGCTGACGGTAACCGCATTTTTCATATTCATAAGGGACGTCCCCAGAAGGTGGGCATCCTGTCCCTCCGCCGCATTGATGTAGATCGTCTTGTACTCCGGCGCCTCCCCCATCTGCGCTTCGTAGGTTTCCGCCGTCACGTAAACATAATCATAGACAAAGTTTTCAAAGATTCCCGACACCGTTACCCGGAGTTCTTTTCTGTTCTCGTCCCGCAGTAAAATCTCATCTCCTACTTTCACATCATAGGTTTTTGCGATTTTATGGGAAATCACGGCTTCCCCTTTTCCGGGGTAGGAAATAGGCTCGTCTTTTTGCGTATGCAGATTCAAAAACGGCTCCATGGTTTCTGCATCCTCCGCCGCCACTAGGGAAATGGATTTGATTTCCCCATCCACTTCTAAATCCACCGCCGTTTCCATGGTAAAACCATAGGCGGAAATCTTCTCCGGCATCATCGCTTTAAGTTCCTGCTCCATAGCTGCGTCTACAGGCTTCTGGCAGGTGACGCTGACATCAAAAAGCTGTATCTCCGTATACTGCTGGTTTGCCACATTCGTGACAGAATCCCGCACGCCAAAACCCGTCACTAAAAGGGCGCTGCAGCCGCTGATACCAAGAATCATCATGAAGAATCTCTTTTTATAACGGAAAATATTCCGCAGGGAAACCTTCTGCAAAAATTTCAGGCGTTTCCACAAAAAGGGCAGATATTCCAGGAATACCCGTTTCCCCGCCTTCGGTGCTTTCGGGCGCATCAGCTCTGCCGCCGCCTCGGAAAGCTCATAGCGGCAGGAAATATAAGTAACTCCCACGGAACAGAGCATTGCCCCTGCCAGAGAAATCAGCGCCAGCTTCCAGTCAAACACAAACGCCAGGCTGTCCACCCGGTACATCATCTGGTACGCATACCAGATAACCCTCGGAAAAGCGATAATTCCTCCAAAAAATCCGATGAGGCAGCCCAGCAGCGCTGCAGAACCGGAATAAAAAATATATTTTGTCATAATGCTCCACTGGCTGTAGCCCAACGCCTTTAAGACGCCACTCTGCGTCCG
>JAGAIK010000410.1 GCA_017626625.1 Roseburia sp. | reverse complement strand
ATGCCGGAGCAGTGGAGAATCCGGGAGAAGCCGTTCTCACCAGCACCACCATCAACAATTTAGATTATGCGGCGGAAATGAAATTAAACAGGGAGCAGATACGTTCTAAAAATAAGGAAGCGCTGCTTGAAATTGTAAACAATACCTCCTTGGCTGACAACCTCAAGCAGGAGGCGGTCAACAAAATGGTGGCGATGACAGACATTGCGGAGCGTGAAGCGGCGGCGGAAATGCTGTTGGAAGCGAAAGGCTTTACGGACGTTGTGGTGAGCATTACCGATGACAACTGCGACGTGGTCTTAAACATGGGAGAGGTGACGGATTCCAAACGTGCCCAGGTGGAGGACATTGTAAAAAGGAAAACCAATGTTTCTGCGGAAAAAATAGTGATTACGCCGATTGTGGTGACGGACACGGCGGAGACGGAATAGAAGGAAAAGGTGTTCCAAAGATGGGGAAAGCTGTCTTGGGGGCGCCTTTTATTGATATAGCGTTTGGTAAATAGCTTAATCAAACTACTTGCCATACGCTATGTCAATGGGTATGGTTGTTTATTAAGAAACTATTATAGAAGTTCTTTTCGATTGGTGCGTTCTAAAATATAATCGACACTTACCTGATAAAAATCAGCGATTGAAATTATAATATTTATTGGTATATCTCTTGTGCCATTCTCATAATGGGAATAAGCCCGTTGAGAAATATTCAGTTGTTTGCTGATTTGTGTCTGAGTTAAATCAGCGTCTTCCCTTAAATAACGTATTCTTGGAAACATAATTCATTCTCCTTCCGTGTAAATAGCATTTGCAAAATAATATAAAATAGCCCAATATGTTCTATTGACTTTTAGAACATATTGGGCTATGAATTTTTCAAACATGGGTGTTACATAGAGTAAGTATTTGTAGAATTACTAACATATGTAAGAAGAAAATTGTTATGTTACATTAAAGGAGAAAGAGAGGTTTAAGTTTATGAAGAAAAGAGGTTTAGCGTTATTTTTAGCATTCTGTTTGTCGGTTGGAAGTATTATAAGTTCAGTAGGGACGGAGCAGGCATATGCGGCAGAAAGTAACCAGACAGAGGGGACGGTTTTAGAAGAACAGGAAACAGATGATGGAAATCTGGATATACAAAAAATGGGAATAGATGAAATAGAAGAAATTGGAACTGCAGAGAATACGGTAGGTGGCGAAAGTGAAACAGAGCAAGAGATAGTGGAGACAGAGAAGGTAGAAGAAATAGATGATGTGGTTGGTACAACAGAAAGTACAGAAAATGTGACGGAAACAGAGACGGCTGAGACGGGAGATGAGGCAGAAATTGTGGAAGAGATAGATTTTGCTATGGCTGGAAACAATGGATATGAGCAAGCTGCTTCTGTTTTTCTGTTCTTTCGAAAACAATCATATTGACAGTAAAATGTAGTGGTTGTTTCGTTGAAGTCTCCAAAAGAAAAAAGTATGGTGGTAAAGTGAAAAAAGATTGCGGAAACTAGTGGATACATTGTAGAATATTCCATAGATAAAAAATTCAAGAAAAATATGAAAGCAGTTGATATTTCTAAGAAAAATGTCACTTCAAAAATATTTCAAAGCTTAAGTGAGGAAAAATATATTCCGTCAGAGCTTGTGCATATGCTAAGTCAGACGGAAGGAAAATCAAAGGTAATTAATAGCAATGTGAAAAAATCAAAGTGGAGAAATGAAAATGTTTTAAAGAAATTATGGAGGAAATGTTATGAAACACAAAGGACGAAAAACAGGAAGCAGGCTTCTGATGTTGCTCTTAGCGGCGGAAATGTTAATTACAGCGCCGGATATTTCAACACTGGCGGAGCCTGCAGAAACAGTAGAGACAACGGCAACAACGGTGACTGCAGAGACGGAAGCGGCAGAGGAAACGGCAGTTGGGGAAGAGGAAACACAGACGGAAAGCGGAGAAGAAACAGATGCCCCAGAAGATTCTGACACTGAAAAAGGTCAGACGGAAACCACAGATGATGCTCAAATAACCGAAATGGAAGAGAGCGAGACATCCGATACGGAAAATTTAGAAGATGAAAAAATCTCAGAGGAAGAAGAACTGGAAACTTCCGAAATAACCGAAGCAGAAGAAGCGGAAAGCGACCTCACAGAAATCGAAGCAGTGATGGAAGAAGAGGAATTAGAGGAAGAACCTGCCATAAAAGCAGATTCTACATCTCCGGTCAATCCGGTACACCACTGTACAAAGAAAAACGATGGTACGGATTATACCGATTGGTCTTATGTCTATTTCGGCAGCTACCCTCAGCCCGAAGTGACAGGGGACGCCCTGACAGCGGCAATCACCGGGGCAGCTTACGACAGCAATGGAGATGCTTGGGTGAACGGTACGAAGTACCGCAGAATCAGCAAGAGTGATACTAATAATACAGATTATTTTGGTGACAGTACCTACCGTTATTTTAAATGGGAACGGATAAAATGGCGGGTATTGCAAAATGATGGAAATACCCTGTTTGTGGTGGCTGACAAGGGGTTAGACTGCAAAGATTACAATGAAGAATATAAAGCTATCACATGGGAAAACTGTACTCTGCGGGAGTGGCTGAACAATGATTTTTATGGGACTGTGTTCAGCAGTGCGGAGCAGGGAGCCGTTGTAGAACAAACAGTGGTGAATGAGGATAATCCATCTTATGGGACAGAGGGTGGAAATAATACCAAGGACAAGGTTTATCTGCTTTCTGTCGGGGAAGTGACAAATCCGTCTTATGGGTTCTGCGAGGATTATAATACATATTCAGCCAGCAGATGGGTGCAGACAAGTGATTTTGCACATGTCAGAGGTGTTAAAACTTACAGAAATAGTGATACAGGTGGTAATGCTAATTGCTATTGGTGGCTGCGTTCACCGGGGTACGGCACTTCTATTGCCTCGCGTGTTCATCATTACGGGGGTGGCAATCCGAATGGTACTGTCAACTGTAGTACTGACGCAGTTGTGCCAGCTTTGCATATTAATCTGTCCTCTCATCTCTGGTCTCTCACGAATGGCGGAACCAGCGGAGAAGGGGGAGACGGTGGAACAGGCGAGGGCGGAAACACTGGTGATGGAAATGCAGGGAGCGGAAACGGTGACACTGGGGAGATTACTTCGCCGGATAATTCTTCCGAATCAACCTTTGACGCCTCCCTTTACCAGGCTTCCTACATCTACGATTTTTATCAAAACACTGACAGCGGCATGGAATCCTATTTTAACTCAGACACGCCGTCTAAAATTATAAATACCGAAGCGGAAAAATCCGGGCTTGCCACAAGTACACAGGCATGGAAAGATTTACAGACACTGCTGGGTACAATAGACGATCCATCGAACCTTTTAGACAAGCCTTTTGAAAAAATGGATTTATATGAGGGGATTATATTCAGCCTGTTTGAGACAGCTTCCCAGAATAGCGGTTTTCAGGGAAAAGATATTATAAAAGATGCAAATTCACTTCTTAGCGTTATTAAAAATGACATGAATGCCCTTTATGGAATCCGGATTGGAGAGGATAATGATATTTCTGGCTTAACAAAAGAGCAGAAGGAAAAACTAAGGGAGGTGTCACAGGGTTACTTTAAAGATAAAGGAATCGTAAAAACAGCAGAGGTCTTATCAAATATTTCACAGGCAGTGGACTATATCGGAGATTTACAGGAACTTTGTGAGTATCAGAGCAGTTGTATCGCGATTATGGAAATGAGTGAATCTTACCAAACTATTTTGCAGGATATGTATGAGCTCTGCCCGCCTGAAAATAATGATTTAAAAATGGCATTACAAGAATGCACCTCTGTAATGGAAATGAGCGAAGAAGCGTTAGCGGGTAAAATGGGAATCCATGCCATAGGCGTTGTCGGCAAGGAAGTGACGAAATGTGGAATCAGTAAATTGTGGGGAAGTGTAAAGGAAGAAATT
>JAGAIK010000409.1 GCA_017626625.1 Roseburia sp. | reverse complement strand
AATGCAAAAAGCAGAACCACAACAAGTGCCGCTTTATAATTTCCAATATAGGCTATCAGCTTTCCTATGGATCCTTTGAAGTCTTTCGCCTTTTCTCCCGACTGCATTCCGCCGCCCATACCTCTTCTTCTGTTTGTGCGTGTTTCGTTACTCATGGTCAGACACCTCGCTTTCCTCTAACCCAAGTTCTTTTGCAGAAAGCTGTGATTTCGCAATCTGCTGATATGTCTCGCAGGTTTTTAACAGTTCCTCATGGGTTCCTTTTCCCACAATCCTTCCTTCATCCAACACCAGAATCTGCTCCGCATGGAGGATGGTGCTGATACGCTGTGCCACAATAATCACCGTACTGTCTTTCACCTTCTCCGCAAGGGCTTTTCTAAGTGCAGCATCCGTCTTTAAATCCAGCGCAGAAAAGCTGTCGTCAAACACATAGATTTTCGGCTGCTTTGCAATGGCTCTGGCAATGGCAAGACGCTGTTTCTGACCTCCGGAAACGTTCGTTCCTCCCTGGGCAATGGCACTGTCATAACCGTCACTCTTTTCTTCAATAAAATCTGCCGCCTGGGCGATTTCCGCAGCTTCTTTTATTTCTTGCTCCGTCGCATTCTGTCTGCCGAATTTCAGGTTTGAGGCAATGGTACCGGAAAACAGCACGCCCTTCTGGGGCACAAAGCCGATTTCCTCCCGAAGCTCCTCCATGGAAATATCGCGGATATCCTGACCGTCTAAGGTGATGGAACCGGAAGTCACATCATAAAGACGGGGAATCAAATTTACCAATGTAGATTTTCCGCATCCGGTGCTTCCGATAATCACCGTGGTTTTTCCCGGCTCCGCCGTAAAGTCAATCTGCTCTAACACATCCGCCTCTGCCCCCGGATAACGGAAATTCACGTTTGTAAATTTCAGCACACCCTCATGGGATTTTAAGGTTTCCGGATTCTCTTTATCCATAATAGAAGAATCCGTGCGAATTACCTCGTCAATACGCTCTGCCGCTACAGCCGCACGGGGCAGCATAATGGACATCATGGTCAGCATTAAGAATGACATGACAATCATCATCGCATATGTGATAAATGCCGTCATGGCTCCTACCTGCATGGTTCCCGCATCAATTCTGTGGGCACCGAACCATACGATTCCTACCGTCAGGATATTCATTATCATCATCATACCCGGCATCATAAAGGTCATGACGCGGTTGGTAAACAGCATGGTTTTTGTCAAATCCTTATTGGCAAGGTCAAACCGTTCTTCCTCCTTCTTCTCCCGCCCGAACGCACGGATTACGGAGATTCCGGTTAAAATTTCTCTAGCCACCAGATTAATGCGGTCTATCAGCTTCTGCATCAGCTTAAATTTCGGCATGGCAACCGCCACTAAAACCATTACATAGCCTAAAATAACGATAACTGCCAATGCAATAATCCATCCCATTCCGGCTCCGGTCTGCACCACCTTTAAAATACCGCCGATACCGAGAATCGGTGCGTATGCCACCATACGCAGCAACATGGCGGAAACCATCTGTATCTGCTGGATATCATTGGTACTCCGGGTAATCAGGGATGCCGTGGAAAACTTATCCATTTCAGCATTGGAAAAGCCCACAACTTTTTTAAATATTTTCCCTCGCAAATCCCGTCCGATTCCGGCTCCGATTCGCGAAGCAAAAAAGCCCACCAGCACGGTGGCAATTCCCATAAGCAATGCCATCCCTATCATTTTTAAGCCTGCCGACAATAGATAGGACTGCTGTGTGTCCTCTACCTTTAAACCTGCTGCCTCATGACAGGATACTGCATAGGCAACACCCATGGATTTCACCATGGAGCTTCCCATGGTGTCTATGGTACTCTCCAGGGTGTCCCGCATAGCAAGAAGCTGCTCCTCCGTCATCTGCCCTGCCGCTTTCATTCCTGCAAAAAGCGGGCGGATATCCACACAGGTTTCCGTCACCGTAGTTCCGTCCTCATCTTCTGTCTCCCGTTCAAAGGTTTTTAACTCAATCCCCATAGACGCTCCAATCTGTTCCACTGTCATGGCATCTATGGCAGCAGCATCCATACCGGTCTGCTCTGCAAACATCTGCTTAAAGGTTCCTTCCTCCATAGCTGACATCTGGTAATTTAACAGCAATGGCAGTGTAAAGGTTTCGTCTAACGCATCTAAAGTATCCTTTTCCGCAGTAAGACGGTAAATCTCCCCGTCTTTCTCATAACAGTTCTCCCACTGTCTGCTTTCCTCCTCCGTCATAAACAGCGTTGCCAGTTCATATTCCTCCCCGGTAACTGCCTCCGGAACCACATGTTCTACACCGCTGTTTATAATCCCCACATCAATGATGTCTGAGGTATATGCCGGCAGCGACAAATCACACCATGCCTGCACGATCAGCAGTGCAAGAACGATGATAATAGATTTCCAATAAGGAAGCATATTTTTAAATATTTTACTCATCTTCCTGTTTCCTTTCTTTTTTCTTGATACGAAGCTCAATCTCTTCCTTTGCAATCAGGTAGATTTCATCCAGATACCCAATCAGCCGCCGGATATCCTCCGGTCCCATCTTAGCGAAAACCGCCAGCATCACTTCGTCTAAATCACTTTTACATTCTTTCATGACCCGTTTTCCATGCTCCGTCAGTTCCACATAGGTGTTCCTCCGATCCGCCCTGTTGACACTCCGCTCAATCAGTCCTTTCTCTTCAAGCCCTTTCATT
>JAGAIK010000408.1 GCA_017626625.1 Roseburia sp. | reverse complement strand
GGCATTGAATGGTTCCTCCATAAAAAATTGTTAAGGTATATCGTTCAATAGATTGCTCTAATGAATGCGTAGGTATTCATCAACGGCTGCGCTTCAGCATACGGATATCTCTGCCGAACAGCTTGATGATGGTATAATTGCTTGAAATCCGGGAAAGAACACGCTCCGAATAAATATCCGCCAGTTGCTTCATTTCGAGATTGGTGGAAATAATGGTGGATTTTTTTCTTAAAATCCGCTCGTTCAGGCATAAAAACAACTGGGATGTGGTGAAGGAGTTATAAAGCTCTGTCCCTAAATCGTCAATAATCAATAAATCACAGGTATAAATATTCTGATGGGCGGCAATGGCGTCTTCGTCCTTGTCAAACACACCCTTACTTAATATATCAAATAATTGGAAGGCTGTAAAATAAATTACGGAATAACCCGCATCTAACAGTTCCTTGGCAATACAGTTAGACAGGAAGGTTTTGCCGACGCCCGTATCCCCGTAAAAATACAGATTGGAAAAAGTCTCCGGTTCTCCAAAATGTCTGATAAAATCATGGCATTTTTCCACGGCGTCCTTTACCGTGGCGAGGGAGCTTAATCCGGTGGCGGGATTGATGTCCTCATCGGAATAATAATCATAGGAAAAGGTAGAAAAATTTTCCCGGATTAAAATATCCTTGAGATTCGACTGGGTATAAACCAGGTCAATGGCTGCCTGCTTAAAACAGTGGCAGCGTTTTCCGTCGATAAATCCGGTGTCTTTGCAATCCCTGCAGGAATAGGCAGGCTCAAAGTAGTCCGCCGGAAACTCATAGCGGAGGAGCAAATCTTCCCGCTCCTTCCGGTAGGCGGCTAACTGCTCCTTTAAGGTGGATAATGCCTTGGGGTCTCCGTCTAACATTTTCCTTGCCTGGGAAACAGAAACCGAGGCAATGGCATCGTCAATTTCCCTCAGCCGGGGGACCTTCCGATAGGCGTAACGGATGCGCTGCTCTAAATCGTGCTGGTTTTTCAGTTGTTTCGCATCATAGCTGCGGATTAGTTCGTCGTATTGGGAATTGTTTAAGGGCATAAAAAACCTCCCGGATTACTGTACATTGGTGGTTAGCAGCATTTTTTCCAACTGGTCATAATCGTAGGAGCGCTGCTTAAAGTTGTTAAACTTGTTTTTAGAACCTGCTTCCGCAGAGGTGGGAGCGTTCTTTTCGGAGCGTTTTTCGTGGTGCTCTTTCCTTAGTTTTTCCACGTCCGCCATACTGTGTACCTGCAGCTTTTTCCAGGTGGATAAAATAGAATCCGCATAGGCAAAGCTGGGCTTCTGGGTTGCCTGAATGGTGTAATCACAGGCGGCGGTGATGATTTCTAAGGAGAAACCGTAATCCTTCCGCCATTTCTCAATGTAGGCGGTCTCGGAGGAAACGAGGTCCCTGCCGGAGATGCCGAAAGCCCTTTTTACGGCGAAATAAGCCTGTCCATGAAGCTGGGAAATCTGTTTGGCATCCATCACGGAGTGAACGCCGCTTTCCGCCCATTTTAACGCCACAGACTCTATGTAGCGGATAGCCACGTGCCCGCCGGAAACACAGTACTCAATCAGATATTCGATTAAATCCGAAGAGAAACCAAGACCGTCGTAAAGATAGAGCAGGGTGTCGATATCCGTCTGGCTTAATGTGCGCCGCAGATAGCGTTCCGCAATGAAAATAAGCTCCTGAATCTGCTCCTGTTCCCGGAATGCCTTGATGTCGTCTGCCGTGTAGCATTTCTTTTCGGGAATGATAACAGCGGGCTCTGCGAAACTGTCAGTTTCCGTGAGGGTGTCTGCCGCCATGGAAACTTCTGCGTCGTTCTCCGAAAGGGGTGCCTCCGGCTGGGAACCCTCCCCGTTTTTTGCCGTAGAATTGAGCAGGTGTACCCCGGTCAGATTCTGATTTTCATC
>JAGAIK010000407.1 GCA_017626625.1 Roseburia sp. | reverse complement strand
CCGGAGCAACCTCGCCCTGGCTCTCGGAAATTTTCTGGATAACATCTGCAAATTCTTTGTGCATGCCCTTCGGCAGTTTGAAGCCAAAGAATGTATCCATAACAAATGCCACGCCGCCTTTGCCGGACTGACTGTTGATTCGGATAACATCGGACTCATATTCCCTGCCCACGTCCTTCGGGTCAATCGGAAGGTACGGCACATCCCAGCGCTCGCCGCTCTTTCCTGCCTCACGCCACGCCATTCCCTTAGAAATCGCATCCTGATGGGAACCGGAAAATGCAGTAAAGACCAAATCTCCGGCATAAGGGGTTCTCTCATACACGTGCATTCCCGTAAAGCGTTCATACTTTTCACGAATGGCGCTGATATTGGAAAAATCAAGTCCCGGATCCACGCCGTGGCAGACCATATTCATTGCCAGCGTCACGATATCCACATTTCCGGTGCGCTCGCCGTTTCCGAATAAGGTTCCCTCAATACGGTCGGCTCCTGCCAAAACGCCGAACTCTGCGTCACTGATTCCGCAGCCTCTGTCGTTGTGGGGGTGAACACTGAGTACCACATTGTCCCTGTATTTCAAATGCTTATGTATATATTCAATCTGGCACGCAAACACATGGGGCATAGCAATCTGTACCGTGGTGGGAATGTTGATAATCGCCTTGTGCTCTGCGTCCGGCTGCCACACGTCTAATACTGCGTTGCAGACCTCCACCGCATAATCCACTTCTGGTCCCGGAAAGCTCTCCGGGCTGTATTCAAAGGTAAAATTGCCGTCCGTCTCTTCCGCCAGTTGTTTTAATAAAACCGCCCCGTCAACCGCCAGTTGTTTTACCTCTTCCTTACTCTTTTTAAACACCTGCTCCCTCTGAGCAACAGAGGTGGAGTTGTAAAGATGAATCACCGCATGGGGCGCACCCTTTACCGCTTCAAAGGTTTTTTTGATGATGTGCTCCCTCGCCTGGGTCAGCACCTGAACCGTCACGTCCTCCGGTATCATATTCCGCTCAATCAGCGCCCGCATAAAACGATATTCCGTTTCAGAAGCCGCCGGAAATCCCACTTCAATTTCCTTAAAGCCGATATCTACTAACATCTGGAAAAATTCTATCTTTTCCTCTAATCCCATGGGCTCAATCAGCGCCTGGTTTCCGTCCCTTAGATCCACGCTGCACCAAATCGGCGGTTTCTCAATCATATCCTTCTTCACCCAGTCGTAGGTCACTTCCGGGGGCATAAAATAAGCTCTTCCATATTTCTTCGATACGTCCATAATTTTCCTCATTTCTAATCAATTTTCTTGACTTATCTTATCACATTCCCCCAATAATGTCTATATAAAAATCAAAAATATATCAATTTTCTTGATTTATTCCGCTTCTCCGGCAAACGCTTATTTCTTATATCACATACTCTCCTGCCTTCTGCATCTCATAATCCCGCAAATCCGCCAGTGTAATATGGTCCACAACCTCGTTCACTGCGTCATTAATCTTCTTCCACACCAGCACTGTGGTGCAATCGGACATACGCTCACAATTATAATCCTCTTCCACACAGGCAACCGGAGCCAGGCTTCCCTCGGTGAGCCTTAAAATCATTCCCACCGTATATTCCTCCGGCTTTTTCGTCAGCACATATCCGCCCTGGGCGCCCCGGATACTCTGTACGTATTTCGCCTTATTTAATACAGAAATAATCTGCTCTAAATATTTATCCGAAATCTCCTGCCGCTTTGCAATATCCTTTAAGCTGACCGGCTCTCCCGTATTATTCAGCGCCAAATCCAGCATAAGACGCAGCGCATATCTTCCCTTTGTCGATATTTTCATATGAATTTACCACACCCTTCTCTTTTCTGTTTTCCTGTAAAAATAGTATATCCCCCAATTCATAGTATGTCAATAGGAATTAATGTGCTCCCATTTTTCCAGTAACTACGCGAAAATTTCTCTCATTTTCTCAAAAATACCCTTGATTTTTTTTGAAATTCCCTTGAATCACAGGACTTTCCGTGATAAAATTTTATCTTGTGTTTTTACAAAATTTTAATATTTTTTATACTTTATACAGAATTTGGCAATCACGCCTTTCTGGAGAAAAAATTTGTTTGCCCGGCAGGTACGGCTTCTGACTGCCTCCCTGCAGGCATAGTCAAATCGGAGGTTATTTATGAATGAACTAAAGCCAAAATTGTTTGATGTCCTAAAGGACTACACCAGGGCACAGTTGGTAAAGGATATCATTTCCGGTATCATCGTTGCCATTATCGCCCTGCCCCTTTCCATCGCCCTTGCCATTGCCTCCGGCGTCAGCCCGGAGCAGGGTCTCTACACCGCTATCATCGCCGGATTTTTTATTTCCTTTTTCGGCGGCAGCCGTGTGCAGATTGGCGGTCCTACCGCAGCCTTTGTGGTGATTATTTACGGCATTGTCACGGAGTACGGCACCGACGGACTGATTGTTGCCACCATTTTAGCGGGAATTATCCTTGTGATTATGGGCTTCTGCCGTTTTGGCTCTTTGATTAAATATATTCCCTATACCATTACCACCGGATTCACCTGCGGTATTGCGGTCACTCTTTTTGTGGGACAGTTAAAAGATTTCTTCGGACTTTCCATGGAATCGGTCCCCTCCGAATTTTTATATAAGGTAATTGCCTATGCCACCCATATAAATACCATCAACTGGACTGCCACCCTCATTGGTGTGGCTGCGGTTGCTATCATGCTGGTATGGCCTAAAGTAACGGACAAAATCCCCGGCTCTCTGGTGGCAATCGTCATCACCACTCTGGTTGTGTATTTTGCGGGGCTTCCGGTCAACACCATCGGCAGCGTGTACGGGGAGCTTTCTTCCTCCTTTCCGGCGTTCCATGTGCCGGACATCAGTTTCGGGTTAATCCAGAAAATGCTGTCCCCGGCATTTACCATTGCTATTTTGGCAGGTATTGAGTCCCTGCTCTCCGCTGTGGTATCTGACGGTATGATTGGGGACACCCACAAATCCAATGCGGAATTAATTGGACAGGGGCTTGGAAATATTTTTTCCGGTCTGTTCGGCGGTATTCCTGCCACCGGAGCTATCGCCCGTACGGCTGCCAACGTAAGGAACGGCGGACGTACCCCCATCGCGGGTATTGTTCACTGTATCACTTTGACGATTATTCTGCTGGCTTTGATGCCTTTGGCTGCTTTGATTCCCATGACCACCTTAGCGGCGGTTCTTCTGGTGGTGGCTGCAAATATGGCGGACTGGACCTCCTTCGCCCGGCTCTGCAAAACAGCGCCTAAGAGCGATATTATTGTGCTGGTGGCAACCTTTTTGCTCACGGTATTTTTCGACCTGGTGGTGGCTATTGAAATCGGCGTTGTGTTAGCGGCTCTTTTATTTATGAAGCGTATGGCTGAGACGGCGGACGTCACTGCCTGGAAATATGTTGATGAACCGGATGTTACGCCGGGTGAGGCTGAGAAAATGCGTGATATTCCTCATTCTATCCGGGTATTTGAAATCAGCGGTCCGCTGTTTTTTGCGGCTGCGGACGAAATTCTGCACATTAACAGCGGGAAGTCTACCAAGGCTGTGGTTATCCGTATGCGGAGTGTTCCTGCTATTGACGCCAGTGCTATGCGTTCTCTGCGGGAGTTGGCGGACCGGGCGAAAAAGAAAAATATTACGCTGATTTTCTCCCATGTCAATGAACAGCCTATGTCGGTTATGGAGAAGGACGGGTTTATTGAATATGTGGGAAAGGAGCATTTTCTGCCGAATATCGTGGAGGCGTTGGATTATGCGGAAGGGATTGTGAAGTAGGAGATTAGAAATTATTTTTTGAGGCAAATAACGCTATGCAGTGAGGGAAACTTCCTGCATAGCGTTTTATTATCTGCTAAAACAAAATTGGGTGGGGTGATAAAAGGTAGGGTGGATAAGGTTATGAGGCAGATTGCACAAGGG
>JAGAIK010000406.1 GCA_017626625.1 Roseburia sp. | reverse complement strand
TCAGTAATACCAAAGAGCCGGCAAGAGGAATGAAACATAAAATGAATGCGGTCTGGGTCGGAATATTAGCTGTATTTGCGGTTCCAGTGGCGCTTCCGGTCTTTCTGCTGGTACTGCTGCTTCTGCTGATGCTGGCATTGGTAGCGTTAGCAGCAGTGCTGTGCGTGTTTGCCGGAGGAGCCTCTATCATCGTGGCAGGTCCGGTTGCACTTATCGGCGGACTATCGGTAATTACAGAGAATGTAGGCGCAGGCTTGTGCTGCTTTGGTTACGGGCTGATTGGAATTGGCTTGGGCTTATTGGTGGTGTATGGAATGTATCATCTGTGCAGAGTGATGATGAACAGGTCGATTGGGCTTTTTGGAAAGATAGCAGAAAAGGGAGGGCGAAAGCATGAGTAAAGGGAAAAAATTTGTGACAGGCTGCTGTATTGCGATAGGTATCGGTGTGCTGCTTAGCGGCGTTGGGATTGCTATGGACGGCAGGGTGACAGGCATCAATTTAGGACCCGGAGGGATTGCCGTATATACTCCGTCCGGTACGGCGCGGGATGAGGAAATTGTTTATCAGACCGGAGAAGAGAACCTCACTGCATTTGACAGTATTCGGATAGAGGCGGATTATGCGGACATTGCAATAGAGCCGGCGGAGGACTATGGGATTTCCTATCGGATAGACAGCCGTTATCGGCTTTCCTATAAAATAACGAACGGAACGCTTACGATTGTGCAGGAAAATAAGACAAAGTACAGTTTCTTCTCCTTCGGATATGTCATGACAGACGGGACGCAAAAAGAGGAGCTGATTACGGTAAAAGTGCCCAAAGGAAGTGAGCTTTCCTCGGTAAAGATTGAGGAGGACTACGGAGATATCATGTGTTCCGGTTTCTCTGCTGAAAAACTGGAAATTGATTCCGATTATGGCGATATCGGATTAGAAGAGGTGACATCTGCTGATAAGCTGGAAATTGATTCGGATTATGGCGATGTTGTGCTGGAAGATATTGCGGCTGGGGAACTTAGCTGTATCGTAGATGACGGAAATCTGTCGGCTTCCCGGGTGACGGCTGAGACAGTTGCCGTAGAGAATGATTATGGCGATATCGGATTAGAGGAGGCAACGGCAGGGGAAATAAGCCTCACTGCAGATTCCGGAATGATTTCCCTGAAGAATGTGGAAACGGAAAAACTTGCGTTTTGGAATGATTACGGAGACGTGGAGGGAGAGAATGTCCGTACGGTTTCTCTGACTGGTGAGATGGACAGCGGAGATTGTGACATGAAGAAGCTTGACGTAAAGAATGTGAAACTGGATTCTGATTATGGGAATGTGAATCTGAATCTGACAGGACGGCTGACGTCCTATCATTATAACCTGCAGACGGATTACGGAAAAATCATGCTGGGGAACAGGGAGCTGAAGGAGAGCTACCAGACCATAGAGCAGGACGGCGACATGCTGGAGATTTATTGTGACTCCGGGGACATTGAGCTTCAGGGGGCAGAGTAGCGTCTGTGTGAAAGAAAGTGGTTCTTGGGAGGGGCGGCGGCGCTTTGCAGCTAGGTGCTGGGGCTGTCACCCTTTAAAATAAAAAATGCCCCGGAATAAAAAGCTGCCATACATTGACAGCTTTTTATTCCGGGGGAAAGATTACACATTTTTGGATAATTCAGTGATATTCTGCTCAAAATTGTATTTCAGCAATTTCTGCGAAAGTACTGTCTGGTAAAATAAATCCAGTGCCGGTTCAAATACGTGGGAGTACTGGACATAATGCCATTTCAATTTTTCCTTCCAATTCTCAAGGGTAATCAGCTTATCCTCGTCTAAATGATAATCAAACAGGTGATTCCGCAGCTCATATGCCGCCGTGTACCGGAAAATCTCCCGTAGCATGGAAAGAGAAGCATCCCTGTCCGGCAGATAGGAGACAGTCATACATCCGTAACGTTTCATCGGGGCAAAGCGGGAAGACGTTCCCCGCAGCATTGCCGGAATCTCTGTGGTGAGTATCCTGTCAAAATCCGTATCGTAATAATGGAGTGTTGCCTGTACTAAGGTATCAATCAGCTCCAGAAAATCCGGGTTGGTAAGGCAGTGCTCTGTTTCAAAATATTCCTCCATAAAATCATAGAGAATGAAATCCTCACAGGTAAAATGAAAATCCTCCCGGTAGGTAGCAGAAAATTTTGGCAACAGCTTTCCTAAGGAAGAGGAATATCTCGTCAGCGCCAGATAGAGAGCACCATAAAATTCGGCGCCGCTCTGGAGCAGTGTTTCAAATTCCAGGGCATCGTCATCTAAGGAGGCAGAGCCAAGGACCGGATAAAGGGAAAATATCAGGTTGTCCACCACCGAAAGCTCGTCAGAGACCACCGTATCGTCAAAAAAATCCTCTACCATGCAGATGGCAGTATATAGAAAAAACGGGTCATAGCTCCCGGCTTCCAGAGCAGGAGCAAAAGCCATATCCTCAGAGAGATAGCGCTCTATCAGAGAGAAATCGAAGGTGTCCTCACAGGGAAACAGAGCGTTTTTTAAATTCTGTGCAAGAGCTGCGTCCTCCTTCCCTGCAAAGGAAAAGAAACGGAAAACAGTGTAAGTTAAAATCCGTTTGACCCCGGAATCCGGGTGATTATGAATGTATTCCGGGATAAAAGCCGCCGGAAAATATTGTTCGCCTAAGTTGTTCATGTTGAAAATCCTCCTGTGGGGTATTGGCGTTTTGCCTCAATGATAATCGGACAGCAGCAATCGCCGGAGTTGTGAGGTTGTCTGCTGTGGTTTCTTCTATGTATTTTAGCATATCACGAAACTCCTGACTAGGATTTCCTTTCACTCCCTTGGTAGGAAGGAAAATTTTTTTTGCACCATCTTCATAGCGGACGTGGGTATCTTCGATACATTGGTTCTGGACGGTATAAACCATC
>JAGAIK010000405.1 GCA_017626625.1 Roseburia sp. | reverse complement strand
GTGAACATATTGCTGGAAATCGTCGTCCATCCGCCGGAAGAGCTTCACTTTCTCCGCATTCAATCCAAACTCCGCAAAAAGCTCCGCCTCGCCGATTCCGATATAATGAATATTTTCACTGTAATAATAATATACCGTGCGATAGATGAGATATTCCACCGGTATGGGGAAGGTAAATACCCATTCATAATCCAGGCAGACTAACGCTCCATCCGGCAGCCGCACAAAATTGCTCAAAATGCTGTCAATGTTAGAAACCGCCAGTGATTTCATGCCCGTTAAAACTGCCGCCTCTTCCTCATCTGCCGCGCCGAAAATGCGCTCAAATTCTTCGGTCATTTTAAAATTTGCCAACAGCTCCGGCGTTTTTAAATATGTGCCGTAAATGCTGTCCACTGCCCCATGAAGCGCCTGCAGAAACGCTTCTCGTTTTCCCAGAAGCTTCGTCACTTCCTTCGCAAGGCTTACTCCCTCAACATAGGGAAACACCGCCAGCCCGTCCCTGTTACGCAGCATCGGAATCGGCGCCGGAATACCTGCGGCTTTGTCCTTTTCCTGCGGAACCGCCTCTGCAAGCTTCCTCCGGTTTTCGGAAAGCTCCTCTATATGCCGCTTTGCCTCCGGACGCAGCGCAGCCTTTTCCACCCACATACTGCCGTCTTCCCCGGCGATAATCTTTGTGCTAATCTGAAATTCCGGTGCTCTCAGCCTGTTGTATTTCGCATACAGGACATTTTTTGAAACGCCAGGCTGCGCTGACGGCTGTCCGTCTTCCCTGCCGGAAATATGCTCTCCCTCATTCTGCTGTCCGCAACTGCTGATGACAAGAAAGGCATTGGCGAAGTCGCCGAACATTCCGTCCTCACAGATTGCATCAAAGGCGAGTCTCTCGTCTAACAGCTCGTAACGGTCACGGTCATACGACACCGTTGCATAGCGGATACTCCCGAAAGAGGGTAAATTCTTATCGGAATAAATCTCCGAGGGAAGCTTATAGTCCGGTAAGGGATAATAAAATTCGCTGTCGGAAAAACCTGCCTCCCGCAGCATTTTTTGAAGTGTCTTATGAGAAAAAGTCCTTATATTTCCGGCGCTCACATAATTTTCCAGGCCGTCAAAGCATCTGCCGGTATGCTCCTCCGGCGCCCCTGCAAAATATTTCAGCCCGTACCTGTTTTCCGTGGCAAGAAGCAGCTTTCCTCCCGGCTTCAGACATTCCCTGACCTTTTTGAGCGTATCTAAGTAAGGGTTCTCCGAATCCCCGTCAGAGGGCTCCCATGTGCCGATGAGCGTCACGTAATCAAATTTTTCCTTTAGTTTCATTTGGCAGAAATTTCCTGTTTCCACCGTAAGGTTATCGTATGACGCATTTCGTGCCCGATTCACCGCAGCCTTCTGCTCCTCTGCCTCCACCGCCACTACACGACGTACCTTTCTGCAAAAAAGCCCCGTAAGAGCGCCGCACTCCGCCCCGATTTCAAGAAGGGATGCCTGCGGGGCAAAATCATACCATTCCAGAATATTCTCACGGATATCCGACAACTGATAAAGCACCTGCCAGGAATTTTCCCTCAGCAGGCAGTTTTCTCTCTCCGCTTCATTCTGCACCGCATGAAGGAGCTTATTTTCCATCGTTTCATCCATCCTGCTCTACCCTTTCTACGGTTACGCTTGAATCCATATCGAAAGTTCCCACCGTATTCTGTTCCGCAACAATGGTAAGGTTTGCCACGTCATAGTGTCTGTCATATACGGTAAACTTGCCGTCCTCATAGCCGGTACAGCCGAAGGACACCAGATAATCCCCGCCCTGAAGCAGCGCTTTCTGCGTAAAGGTTACGATATACTGCTCCCCTTTTTTTGCCAGCGGGAAGTCCACCTTTTCAAACATGGTGTTGGTACCTGTAATCTCCGCTCCCTTTGCATTTTTTATGGTGTAAGTAAAAATAGGATATTCAATGTCCTCAAAAAATTCAACCCGGACCTTAAAGCTGAATATGCTCTTTTTCATCACCATTCCGGTAATCCTGCCGTTTTCATCAAAAAAGCCGAAGTCCACAATTCTGGCTTTTCCGCTGCCGTAAATCACATTCTCATCATTTAGCGACAACTGGGACATCCAGCTTCCCTCTTCCACCGAAAGCGGGGTATTGCCTCCCCCTTCTTCCTCTTTCTCATCGTACTGGTTTACCAGAATCTTCTTATAGATATCCACCATCTGCTTCGGGCTGCCCTCTTTTACCACCTTCCCGTGATTTAACAGGACAACCTTATCACAATACTTTATCACGCTGCTCATATCGTGGGTAACCAGCAGAATCGTAGTTCCGTTCCGTTTGATATCGTCCATTTTTTTGAAACAGCGGGATTGAAAATAAATATCTCCCACGCTTAACGCCTCATCCACCACGAGGATATCCGGCTCCACATTGATGGCAAGGGCAAAGGCAAGCCTTGCGAACATTCCGCTGGAATAATTTTTCACCGGCTGGTAGATATAATCTCCAATTCCTGCAAAAGCGATGATTTCCGGCACCTTCTTTTCCATCTGTTCCCTGGTGTAGCCCATTAAGGTTCCGTTAAAATAAATATTTTCCAACCCGGTATATTCTCCGTTAAAGCCCGCTCCTAATTCCAAAAGCGCCGAAACCTTGCCGTTTACCTCAATCTGTCCCTCACTGGGGGTCAGCACTCCGGTAAGCAGCTTCAAAAGCGTTGACTTTCCGGCGCCGTTGGTTCCAATCAATCCTACGGTTTCCCCTTTTTTCACTGTAAAATTCACATCCGAGAGGGCATAAAATTCCTCGTAATTTTTTTTGTGCGTCAAATGCAGGGCATCCTTCAGACGGTCTGCCTTGCCGCGGTACAGTTTATATTTTTTGGAAATATGTTCCACACTTATTGCATATTCACTCATCGAAAATCTCTCCGCAGCTTTGCCGTTTTTTCCAAGCTGCACTTCTTTCTGTCATTCCTTATCAACGGTTTCCTAATGTTTTTCTTAAATTACATCTGAAAAATGCGGTTTTAATCTGACAAATACCGTACTGCCTAAAATAAACAGCAGGATTGTCGCAACCCAGAAATATATGGTCAGCCCCATATCTTCCCAGAACCACACATGATTTATCATGGCGTCACGGTATCCCTTTACAATATAGTACATGGGATTCAGCCGCAAAATTCCAATCAGCATCGGATACCTGTCCGCAACCAGGGAATCCTGCCACATAATCGGCGTAATCCAGATAAACACCTGCAAAAAGATGTTTACAATCTGCCCTAAGTCACGGAAGAAAAGAACCACCGCACTGGTCATGAAAATGCAGGCGGCGGAAAAAATCCAGAGCGCCACCATATAATACGGTATCTGAAGCATATAAACATCCGGGAAATGACATGTTCCCGCAAAAATCAACAGTGTAAACAATAACAGTATCAGATGAATCACAGTAGCTGTCACAACTTTTACGATGGGAAGAATACTGATATTAAATACGATTTTTTTTACAAGATAAGCATACTCCAACAGAACATTGGTGCCAGTGTTTAAAATATCAGAAAACAAAAACCACGGTATCAGACCGGATATCAGCCACAACACAAAGGGATATCCGTTCACATCGTCGCCCTGCCCCCGCAGCCCCACCGTAAAGATAAACCAATAGACGCATATCGTGATAATCGGACTGACAAACGCCCAGAGAATGCCAAAATAGGAATCTGCAAATCTCTTTTTCAAATCATTCTTCGAAAGCTCCTGTATCAGCCTCAGATTGCCGGCGATATCTTTTATAATGCTTATTGCGGCAGGTGTCTTTTCTTTTTTTGTGGCACTAATAATCATTTCGTCTTTCCTCATAATTTCTATATTTTTTAGGGAAGTCAGTCCAAAGGGCCGACTTCCCCTCAATATTTCTCATGCTGTTAAACCAAAAGCCTTTTCACCGGCATTTTTAATATTCAAACTGAAGAATTTCTGACACACCTTCATAATCGCTGTCCCAGTCACCGTTTACGCCTACCTCAGTACCATAGATACGAATAATTCCGGTGCTCTTGTCATATTTGTATGCCAATCCTTTGTTTAACTTTATCTGTTTCCACTTCAAATCATCTCCGAGCACTCTTACCGGTGAATTACGTGAGATTTTATATCTGACATGTGAAAACTGAGCATCCACCTTATCCCCGGTCAGTCTGGCGCAGCCCTCAACTCTGACGAAATTAGATGTGCGTGCCACGTCAGAGTTCACGCTACCGATTTTCTTATAGTCCAGATATAGGTCAATCCTGTTCTTTCCGTCAGATGCCATCATCAGGTGATAGGTCTTATTCCTTTTCAATGGTTTACCCAACCGGATATAGGTCTGACCTCCGGCAGAATTGGAGGCGATATTCTCAACCAGTGCCATGGTCTGGTGGGTATAAGGAGCCTCTGCATAATCATCAAACTGCAGACCGAAAGATACGGCAGAGGTCTGGTTTCCCATCACGATTTTGGCATGGTAACCTGTACCGGAGCCGTTTAATTTAATATCTGCCTCAACGACGGTATCGCATTTGGAGAGATTCATAATTGTCTTGCCGTTTTTCACCTTTACCGACGTTGTTTTGCTCCATGCGCTGTAATCCATACCGCTGCCCGCTTTTTTATAGCTGCGCATTCTGACATAATATTTCTTATTCGGAACGACTCTGGAAAGCTCTGCACTGGTAGAATTTTTTAATGCCTTTAACGTTGTTGTTTTCTTTTTCGCAAAGCTTTTGCTGGTAGAATACTGGATTTCATAGCCGGAAACGGAAGTTCCCTTCGCATAGGTAATCTTAATGCAGTAAGGCGTCTTGGACTTTGTCGTCTTAATCTTAGGCGCCGTCAACTGCCACTGGGCATATAAGGTGACGGTGCTACCGTTGTTCTCCTCGGTCGCAAGTCCCGTCACATCCGCCTTGTCCGCATAGCCTGTCCCCTTGCCGTTCGCCTGTGTGTTCCAGCCGTTAAACTCATACCCTTTCTTTGTAAAGGTGTTGGCGGGAAGCGCTGTCTGCACATTGGAAGGTACCGTAATACCTGCCATGGAGCCTGAGCCTCCATTCTTATCGAATGCAATCGTAACGTTATAAACCGCCGGAGTTTCTTCCGGTGCCTGTGACGCATAGGTTATTTTTCCGCCGCACACAAGAACGAATGCAAAAACCAGCGCCGAAAGAAACAGATAATTTCTCTTTTTCATTAGCATTTTCATTGGTTTACCCTCTTTTCTTTTTCTGCCCGATGTTCCAAACGCCTTTGGTTTCAGCCTCATAAGAATGCCATTATTATAACACTCCGATATAGCGATTTCAACCACAAATTCCGGCAGGAAACGGCTTGCAACCGCTACTGC
>JAGAIK010000404.1 GCA_017626625.1 Roseburia sp. | reverse complement strand
TCCCTTTCGTAGCTTTTGAGCAATTCTATCCGCGCAAGCTCCGCCTCATATTTTGCCAGCCGCTTTTTCGCCTGCTCCACAACTTTTACCACCCCGGCACGCCGGTCTGCTTTGTAGTTCTCTATAAAATGAGGCAGCATGGTATCCTCTGCTGCCTTAAGTTCCTCTCTAATCTCTCCGATTTTTTTCTCTTCCATGTCGGTACTTCCACGCCTTTCCTTTTTCTCTATCCAATCGTTGTCGTTTTTCCTCATGCTTTCCTTTTTCTCTGCCAAGTCGTAGTTGTTTTGCCTTAATCTTTCTTTTTCTCTGCCTAGTGGTTGTCGTTTTTCCTCAGGCTTTCTTTTACCTTAAACTTTTCTGTATTTTACCGCTTATCACGCCGATTTTGTTCAACGGAAAAATCCGTACAAAGGCTTTTCCTATGATGGCATCCCTCTCAATCAGCCCCACTCTCTCGTCCCGGCTGTCCATGCTGTTATTCCGGTTATCTCCCAACACGAAATACTCCGTCTCTCCCAGCGTTATCTCCTCTCCGGCACACCCCGGTTCTTCCATGACTTCCTTTCCATAAGACTCCGAAATCCGTTCCCCGTTGATATAAATACTGCCGTTTTCGTCAATCCTCACCCTTTCCCCCGGCAGCCCTATAATGCGCTTGATATAATAGGTGCCGTCCTCATAGGGAAATACAATCACATCATAACGCTCCGGCTCATGGAAACGATAGGAAATCTTATCCACAATCAGGTTATCCCCGTCACAGAGGGCAGGCTCCATGGAAGCTCCCAGAACCACCGTCCGCTGCCCCACAAAATGCAGCAGCAGAAAGGTAATGCCAAAAACCGCCGCCACATAGAGAAGAAAGGAAATAAGCGCTTTTTTTCTAGTTGTTTCCTTCATCGCTTTCCTTCGCCCCATCCGGAAATTCCATGGTAATTCTTCCTAATTTTCCGCTTCGAAATTCATCCAGCAATAAAGCTGCCGCCTTGCTGTAATCTAACTCACCGCCCCTGGTGACACATTTCCTGTTTTCTGCAATCTGCTTTAGGATTTCCACCGGCTCCGCTTCTTCCTCTAACTGGTAACGCTCCTTAAGCACTCCCGAATAATACGCCTTTAACAGTTTGATTAATTCCAGCGATAACTCGTCAATATTTAAAATTTCATCCTTGATTGCCCCAATCAACGCCAGCTTAAGCCCCACCGACTGGTCCTCAAATTTCGGCCACAGGATTCCCGGCGTGTCTAAAAGCTCTACGTTTTTATTTAGTCGAATCCACTGTTTTCCCTTGGTGATGCCGGGCTTATTTCCGGTCTTTGCGCAGGCTTTCCCCGCATAGGAGTTAATAAAAGTGGATTTTCCCACATTGGGAATCCCCACCACCATGGCACGCACCGGGCGGTTTAAAATCCCCCGTTTTCTGTCACGCTCGATTTTCTCCTTACAGGCTTCCATCACCACATTTGTCACGGTTTTCATTCCCGCTTTGCTCCGGGAATCGAGACACACCACAAAATACCCTTTTTTTCTGAAATACTCCGACCACGCCTGATTCTGTTTTTCATCGGACAAATCCGACTTATTCATCAAAATCAGCCGGAATTTGTTTTTTCCTAACTCGTCAATATCGGGATTGCGGCTGCTTAAAGGAATTCGCGCATCCACTAACTCAATCACCAAATCTATTAACTTTATATCTTCCTGCATCTGACGCTTTGCCTTCGTCATATGCCCCGGATACCACTGAAACTGCATATTTTCCTCATTTCTGCGGAAGTTTTCCGCACATTTTCTCTGCCTGCTGCCAACAGCAGCACAGCCATTCAGGGGAAGAACGCCGCTTTTGCATCCTCTTCACCCGTCATATAAATCCAATATCGCTGAAAGGCGTCACCCGAAACCATGCCTTTCCTATGATGTATTCCTTTTTTATATTTCCGATATTGGCATAACGGCTGTCCTCGCTGTTATTGCGGTTGTCCCCCAGTACAAAATATTCATCGGGCCCCAGGGTAATTTCCTCCGCAGCAAGTCCTGCGTCCTCTATGGAGGAAACCTCCACTTCTTCCTCAAAAACCTCTCCGTTGACGTATACCGTACCGCTTTTTATCTGCACAGTATCTCCCGGCACGGCTATGACACGCTTCACATAATAATGGGACTTCTCATTGCCGTTGGGGAGAAATACAACAATGTCATTGTATTTCGGGTCTGTCACCTTATAGATAAAGCGGTTTACCAATATCTCGTCTCCGCCGTTTAAGGTTTCCGCCATGGACTGTCCCACTACGCTGGTACGCAGTCCGATAAAATAGACAAAAGTAAATGCCAGAAGCACCGTGAGTAAAATCTCAATCATCAAGACAAATACCTCTTTTACCACAGCAACATTTACCTTCTTCTTTCGTCTGCCAAAATTCAATCCGCCTCTCCTGCGTCTGCTCACAACCTCTTCCTTTCCGCAATTCTTTCCAGCTAGCTGTTTTTGCGTTCATTTTTTCCTAATTTGCCGCGCACGCTTTCTGCGCATCTCAAGTTTCACAGAAACTTGTAAAGGAACGCTGTTTTTGCGTTCATTTTATCATAAAGGTCAGCCCGGCGCAAGAAAAAGACAGTCAAGGGTTTCCCCTGACCGTCTTTCTGTGCCTTGTTTTTGCAAACCAATCCTACAGCTTAAATCTGCTGGTATGCTCCTTTAAGTTTTTACTCAGGTTAGAGAGTTCTACCGTCTCCTGCCTGCAGTCATCAATGGTGCCGGAAAGTGCGTGCATACTTGCACTGGTCTCCTGGGTGGAAGCCGCATTTTCTTCTGAAATCGCCGCTAACTGCTCCACTACCCCGTTGATGGCATTCTTCTGTTGCTCTAACCGCTCTGTCTGCCGGTAAATGTCCTTTGAGGCAACGGATACGGAATCCACTTCTGTTTTCAGTCCATCAAACGCCGTTCTGGTATCATTCAATTTGTTTTTCTGTATCTGGGCGTCCTGATTCACCTCATTCATCTTCTTAACGCTCTCATTGGAATTATTGAGCAGTTCCTGGACAATCGCCTCAATCTGGCTGGCACTGTCGGCAGATTCCTCAGAGAGGGAGCGGATTTCCTCGGCAACCACCGCAAAACCTTTTCCCGCTTCCCCGGCACGCGCCGCCTCAATGCTGGCATTTAAGGATAACAGGTTAGTCTGCTGGGCAATGCTCTGTATCATCTGGACAGCCTCGCCGATTTTTCCTGCGGAGGAATTTGTCGCATCGGTCTGGACTGATACCACCTCAATATTGGAAAGGGTCTTATCATTGATGGCAACTAACTCCGTCAAAATATTCTTTGCCTCATTTGCCAACTGGTCCATCTTCTCCACGGCATGTTCCAGGCTCTCCACGCTTTTGGCATTCTGGTCAATGACCTCCGCCATATTGGCAACCTGTTCGCTGGCAGAGGTAGTCTCCTGTGCCTGTGAAGTACTGCCTAAGGCAATCTCCTCCACTGCGGAATTTACATTTCCCACGTTAGCTGCAATATTGGTAAATCTGTTATTAAACTGGACATTGCTGTCGTTTAATCTATCCGCCTGACCGGAAATCGCCGTCACAATTTCCTTTAACTCCCTGTGGAGCTGGCTGACTGCCCGGCTCATCATTTCCAATTCGTCTTTGCTTGTGCCGGAATCCTCTGCCACCTCACCGCTCAAATCACCGTCCGCTAATACTTTGATTCTCTCTGCCGCCTGCTCAATTCGTCTGGCAATGGAGTTTGAGAAAATCATGGTAATCAGCAGACAAATCAAAAATCCTGCAATCCCAATTCCGCAAAGTATCGCTATGATAATGCGCATAAATCTCTGCACATCTGTCCGGGGCTTTCCGGCAAACAGCATTCCGTCATCCGTCGGAATATAATATCCATAATATGCCTCGCCATTTACAGAGACATTCGTCTCATACAATGTTTCTTTCTGATTAAGTACATGCTCGATGACTTCATCCGCTGCCTTTGTCCCAACAGCTCCTTCGATGGAACTCTCGCTTCTGGTGTCTCCGGTGAATACGGTGATGTCAATATCCATTCCCTCGTTTCTCAGATAATTCACATCCCCATTGTAACCTGCCACTGCCGCCTGCAGCGTTTCCTCCATCCGGACATCCAGTTCGCCTGAAGCGACCACGATACTGGCAACCACCAATATCCCTCCCAGTAAAAACAGTGATAATGCCTGCATAAGTAATAACTTCGCCTTGATTTTCATTTGTGCTCTGCTCCTTTGTTTTCTGTAAATTTCTCCTATGTAGATAGGCACATTCAAATTTATTTTACTTTCAACTATTATAACATATCTAGTACTATTTTCACATCAAATTTTTCACAAATTAAAAATCTTTTTCAGAATCAAAAAGAACCGCAAAAATGCGGTTCTTCCGGAATTATTTTACTAATTCTTTTACTTTTGCTTTCTTACCAACACGGTCTCTTAAGTAGAATAATTTTGCACGTCTTACTTTACCCTGACGAACTACTTCTACTTTCTCTACGTTTGGAGAATGTAACGGCCAGGTTTTCTCTACGCCTACACCGTTGGATAATTTACGAACGGTAAAGGTCTCGCGGTTGCTTCCGCCCTGTCTTTTGATGACAACTCCCTCAAAAACCTGGATTCTTTCACGGTTACCCTCTTTGATTTTACCGTAAACTTTTACAGTATCACCAACACGGAACTCCGGAACTTCTGCTTTTAACTGCTCTGCTTCAATGCTTTTAATAATTTCACTTGCGTTCATTTTGTGACCTCCTATTATTTGGATGTTCTTAATACGCCTGTTCGTAACAGAGGACCATCTATTTATTCACAACTATGATAGTTTACCACAGCCGGATAGAAATGTAAAGCAATTTTTTCTAAGAAAACCCTTTTCCTAAGAAAATAATTTCTTTTCTTTCTCCGTCAACTGTGCTTTTTCAAATAAATCCGGTCTGCGCTCCTTCGTCCGCAGAATTGCCTGCTCCCTGCGCCATTCCTCCACCTTCTGATGGTTTCCCGACAGCAGCACCGGCGGCACCTTTTTCCCCATCCATTCTTCCGGGCGGCTGTACTGAGGGTACTCTAGCAGATTTCCCTCAAAGGATTCCGTGGAGCCGGATTCCTCATTTGTCAACACCCCCGGCACCATGCGGGAAATGGCATCCGCTAACACCATTGCCGGCAGTTCCCCTCCGGTTAGCACATAATCGCCGATGGAAACATAGTCCGTCACAATCTCCTCTAGCACCCGCTCGTCAATCCCCTCGTAATGACCGCAGAGAAAAATCAGATCCTCCTCTTTGGCAAACTCCTTTGCCATGGGCTGGGTAAAGGTTGTCCCCTGAGGAGTCAGGTAGATGGTTCTGGGACGGTAACCGATTCTGTCCACAATGGATTTCCATGCGTCGTATACCGGCTGCGCCTGCATCAGCATACCCGCTCCACCGCCGTAGGGGTAATCGTCCACTTTTTTATGTTTGTCTAAAGTATAGTCCCGGATGTTGACTGCTTCGATGGACAGCAGCCCTTTTTCTGCCGCCCTGCCGATGATGCTGGTGTTTAAGCCCTGTAGCACCATTTCCGGGAATAAGGTCATGATATGAAATTTCATGCTGCCTCCTTATCAGATGAGTACAAGGAAAATATTGAGTGCCCAGGAGAGAACAGAAATCACGATTGCTATGATTCCAATAACGAAAGCCGCCGTTGCCATCCCTCTTTTTTCAGAAGTCTGTCCCTTTTTTACATATGTAATCCCCATGGCTCCGAAGATGATTCCCACCAGCGGTATAAAAATCCCCAAAAGACCAATCAGAGAAAATACCAAAGACATGGTGGCATACTTCGAGGTATCGGTTCCCCGCACATAAACAGGCTGCTGCATTCCCATATTTCCCGGCATCCCCGGCTGTCCTGCGTTGTTTCCCGGCACTCCCGGCTGTCCTGTGGGAACTCCTGACATCCCCGGCTGCACCCCTGCATTAGGGGGCAGCGGCTGAAACAAAAGTCCTATCAACGCTTCAATATCGTTTTTATATGCTTCTTTGGGAATGCACCCCATAAAACCTATCATGGCATTTTCCCTTCCGTAGACCCCCGGCAGCCAGCAGTTTCTAGTCCATGCCTCCAGATGGAAAACACCATTCTGGTAGCCCCATACCAGAAATTTCGGTATCTCCACCAGTCCGCCACCGGCGCGGTAAACCTGCTGTCCCTTAAATTCTACAAGTTTAAATCCATGTTTGCCCAGAAAATCCGCCATAATATACTGCACGAAATCCTCCGGCTGTTTCAACTCCACTTCCCTGATATATCTTGCCATTTTCATTTCCTCCTGATTGTCTATTTGTTGATGTCCCTCAGTCCCGGCAGAAGGTGGAGTTCCATCGTTCCTCCTTCAATGTCAACATTTTTTACACACTCTTTGATTGCGGGAACCAAAAGCTCTTCCGCTCCCTCTTTCTTAATCACGTAAACATCATTTGCCCCTGTCTGCAGCACATCGTTTATGGTTCCTAAGTCCTCACCCTCATCGGAACTTACCTTCAGTCCAATTAAATCCGCAATGAAATATTCATCCTTTTTCAGCTTTACCGCATTTTCTCTGGTGACGTAAAGGCTCTTTTTCCGGTATTTTTCCACGTCATTGATATCGTCAATACCTTTGAACTTCAAAATCACAAGGTTTTTAAAAAATTTAACGCCTGCAATCTCCAATTCGATTTTTTCTTTTCCGGTGTCTAAAATCACCTGTTTTAATTTCTTAAAGCGCGCCGCATCATCCGTGGTGGGGAATACCTTTACTTCTCCTCTGACACCATGGGTGGTGGTGATGACGCCTACCTGTAATAAATCTTCCATATTAACTCCATAGTTCCGTTATTTGCATTTTTCGCTGTTTTCTGTTTTTCATTCCTGTTACAACTACCGGCTTTTACCTGCACAGACTTTTTATACACGAATCCACAATTTAATATTTTCAACTAAGCCCGTTTTCTTATTTGTGAAATTTATCTGAATCGAAGAACCGGATACTTTTTTCAGATGAATAATCGGTGCATTGGTGGTGTATCTCGTAGCTTTTCCGCTGCAATAGTAAGTAATAGAGGTTATCTTCCACCCTGATTTGGCTTTCACGTCAAGCTTCACATTCATATCCTTCCTGATTCTTACCTGGTAACTCGCCGCCGTCTTATATCTGGTTTTCAGCTCCAGACCGCCAATGACATAAGATTTTATAGGATTGACGTATTTGTATACTCTTAATTTAGTACTGAATTTTTTTGTCTTAGTGCCATATTTTACAGAAAATGTAATGGTTGCAGAGCCCGCCTTTTTCGCTTTGACCGCAATACCGCCCTCTCTTGCACTGACCTGGGCAATCTTCTTGTTGGATATGGCAACCTTTTTTATTTTTCCGTTGGCAGGCATATAGGCTACGTTATAGACATATGGAACTGTATTTCCCGTATGTATCTTTATTTCCTTTGGAAAAGTCATGGCTGCCGCACCGGCATACTTCATTTCCTGTTGTTTTGTAAGCTCTCCCTCATTTATTATTTCTTCATTCTCCGCATCTTCTACCTCCACTATCGTGCCGTCTTCTAATTCCATCTGGGCTGCCTTCGCAGAAAACGGAACAGAAAGTGCCAGCACCACAGATAAAAACCATCCCAATGCTCTTATTTTCATTTTTCGCATAGCGTTTCCCTCCTTTTTCCTTACCTCTTTTATCCTCATATCTGATTTTATATTATTATAGAAATAACCCTTTTGTAAAGAAAAAAACCGGATATATCACAAAATGATACATCCGGTATCTCTTTCGGAAAAGAATTTACTGCATGATTTCTACAATGACTTTCTTTTCTTCCTTTGAGGCAGCAGCCTTCACAACGGCACGGATTGCTTTCGCAATGCGGCCCTGTTTGCCGATTACCTTGCCCATGTCGGACTGCGCTACACGTAATTCCAAAACAATGGCTTTCTCATTCTCGGTCTCGGTTACAACAACCTCATCCGGGCAATCGACTAGTGATTTGGCAATTACTTCTACTAATTCTTTCATAGGTCCACCTCACTAATCCTATTTCTCAATACCAGCATTTTTGAAAATTCTGGCTACGGTATCTGTGGGCTGTGCGCCGTTAGCTAACCATTTCTTTGCTAACTCTTCATTTACATGATACTCGCTTGGGTCTTTGGTCGGGTCATAAGTTCCAATCTCCTCGATGAATTTACCATCTCTTGGAGCTCTGGAATCGGAAACTACGATTCTATAGAAAGGAGCCTTTTTCTGTCCCATTCTTCTTAATCTGATTTTTACTGCCATTACATTTCACCTCCTTGAATGATTTGCTGATTATTTATCAAAAAGGAAAGCCTTTAAACATTCCTCTTTTGCCTTTTTTCATCATGCCGGGCATCTGCTTCATCATCTTTTTCGTCTGCTCAAACTGCTTTACCAGACGGTTGACCTCTGCAATATCCACACCGGCTCCCTGGGCAATCCTGCGTTTTCTGCTGGGATTTAACAGGGCTGGATTCTGTCTTTCCTCTAAGGTCATGGAAAATATAATTGCCTCAGTACGCGCCATGCTCTTTTCCGCTGCCGCTTCGTCAATCTCCGGCATTTTTCCTCCCCCAAGCCCCGGCATCATGCCAAGGATACTCGAAAGACCACCCATTTTTTTCATCTGACTCATGGACTCTAAATACATCTCAAAGTCAAATTCATTTTTGCGCATTTTGTCTTCGATTTTTTTCGCTTTTTCCTCGTCGAATTCTTCCTGCGCCTTCTCAATCAGCGTCAGCACATCTCCCATGCCAAGAATACGGGATGCCATACGCTCAGGGTAAAACTGTTCTAAATCCGAAAGCTTTTCCCCCATACCTGCATACAAAATCGGTTTTCCGGTAACTGCCCGGATGGAAAGTGCCGCACCGCCTCTGGTGTCACCGTCTAACTTCGTCAGCACCACGCCGTCAATGCCGATTTTTTCATCAAACATTTTGGCTACATTCACTGCGTCCTGACCTGTCATGGCATCCACCACCAACAGCGTCTGGTATACCGGAACATTTTCTTTTATGGAAACCAATTCCGCCATCATGTCCTCATCAATGTGAAGACGTCCGGCAGTATCGATAATCAGCACATTAAATTCATGCTTGTTCGCATGTTCCACCGCCGCTTTTGCGATATTTACCGGAGTGTTCTTATCTCCCATGGAGAATACTTCCACTCCCTGCTTTTCCCCATTAATCTGCAGCTGTTCAATGGCTGCGGGACGGTAAACGTCACAGGCTGCTAAGAGAACCTTCTTGCCCTTCGCCTTCAGTTTTCCGGCTATCTTTGCGGTGGTGGTGGTTTTACCTGCACCCTGCAGACCTGCCATCATGATAATGGTCAGCTCCTTGCCGGGTCTTAGGGCAATCTCCGTGGTCTCGGAGCCCATCAGCTTAATCATCTCTTCGTTTACGATTTTGATGACCATCTGTCCCGGATTCAAGCCGTTCATGACGTCCTGACCTACCGCACGCTCCTGCACATCTTTCACGAACTGCTTTACCACCTTGAAATTGACATCCGCCTCTAAAAGCGCCATCTTGACTTCTTTCAGGGCTGTCTTGACATCATCCTCTGTTAAGCGTCCCTTGCTGCGAAGGTTTTTAAATACATTTTGAAGTTTTTCAGATAAACTGTCAAATGCCATCCTATAACTCCTCTAATATCTGATTGGAAATCTCTTCGATTTCGGCAAAAACTTTCTCGTCATGGTCGGTATGGAACTGTTCCGCCAGCCGGTGTATCTGCTCTACTTTCTGTTTCGCAGACTGAAATTTTGCAATGAGGTGAAGCTTTTCCTCATAACCCTCTAAGGTTTTCGTACAGCGCTTTACCATATCGTGTACGCCCTGACGGCTGATGCCCTCCTCGTCTGCAATCTCTCCCAGTGACAAATCGTTAAAAACGAAATCTTCGTATATCTTCCGTTGATGTTCGTTCAGCAGTTCCCCATAGAAATCATAGAGATACGCCTGCTCTATTTTTTCTTCCATTTCAATCACCGAATGTTAGATTAGCACAAAAAAAGGGAGGTGTCAAGTATTTTTTCTTGACACCTCCCAATTTTATCTCATTTCTCTAACCGTTCCTTCATTTTCCACCCCATCATCCGGATTCAAAGCAAAATCCCCACCTGTACCACCACGCAGGCGGCACTTAGGATGGAACATGCCCCATAAATCATTTCCTTCCTACCCGTATTCAGAAAAAATCCTGCGGTGGAAAACAGAAACACCGCTGCCCCGCTGACAAGGGGCGCCAAATAAAGATATGCCATTCCGCCTCTTTCCCGGCTTTCTCCTGCCGTTATTGCATTCCCCGCAGTTTTCCTTTCCTATAATAAGGTTCTCACCAGCTTCGGCTTATAACCTTTCTTCTCTAATGCCTTCATAATCTGTTTCTTATGCTCCGTGCCAAAGCTCTCTAAGGTAATCCGCAGCTCCACCGCCGCATTGCGGTTCGTCGTGACAAACTGGTTATGCTCTAACTTGATAACATTCCCCTGCTCCGCCGCAATAATAGACGATACCTTGGAAAGCTCTCCCGGCTTATCCGGCAGCAATACAGATACCGTAAAGATTCTGTCCCTGAAAATCAGTCCCTGCTGCACCACGGAGGACATGGTAATGACGTCCATATTTCCGCCGCTTAAGATGGAAACCACCCGTTTGTCCGTTACGTCTAAATGTTTCAACGCCGCCACCGTAAGAAGCCCGGAGTTTTCCACTATCATCTTATGGTTTTCCACCATATCAAGGAATGCCACCACCAGCTCATCATCTTCCACCGTGATGATATCGTCCAAGTTTTTCTGGATATAGGGGAAAATATTGCTGCCCGGCGTCTTTACGGCGGTACCGTCAGCAATGGTGTTTACCGTGGGAAGGGTAGTTACTTTTCCAGCCGCAAAGGAAGCCTGCATACAGTTTGCCCCCGCCGGCTCCACGCCGATGACCTTAATCTTGGGATTCAGCAATTTCGCCAGGGTAGAAACACCTGTGGCAAGTCCGCCGCCGCCGATGGGTACTAAAATGTACTCCACTAAAGGAAGCTCCTTAAAGATTTCCATGGCGATACTTCCCTGCCCCGTTGCCACTGCCAGATCATCAAAGGGGTGGATAAAGGTATATCCATGCTTTTCCGCCAGTTCATAGGCTTTCTGGCACGCCTCGTCATAAACATCTCCGTAAAGCACCACCTCGGCGCCATAGCTTTTGGTCCGGTTTACTTTAATCAGAGGGGTGGTGGTAGGCATGACAATCACTGCTTTACAGCCATAGCATTTCGCCGCATAGGCAACGCCCTGGGCATGATTTCCCGCAGATGCGGTAATCAGTCCTTTTTCTCTCTCCGCTTCGGTTAAAGTGCTGATTTTGTAATATGCCCCACGCACCTTATAGGCGCCTGTAAACTGCATATTTTCCGGCTTTAAGTAAACTTTGTTTCCTGTCTGTTCACTCAGATAGTCGCTGTAAACCAGTTTTGTCTCTAATGTTACCTCTTTTACTTTTTCACTTGCCTCTTCAAACTTATCTAATGTCAGCATCTTTTTCC
>JAGAIK010000403.1 GCA_017626625.1 Roseburia sp. | reverse complement strand
TATCCGTTCAAAATGGGGAACCCATTGCAGAAATCCAACAGGAGATAGAGCAGGAGTTTGAATTTTCAGGCGTTATTTTGCGCACAGAACTCTGGAACCTGCTTAGCAATGTCAGTCTGAATACACCGCTTTCTTTCCTGAAGGGGTATTCCCGGGAGGAATATTCTAAGCTGACAGGAACGAAACCATGGGAGCTGGGATTGTATGACAGGGTTTCCGAAAGGGATACACCGGAGGAAAGAGGTCTTTATTCCATATTGCCGGAGCGGCAGTATGAGCTATATGGTATCATGAAAAGAAAGAAAAACAGCCCTTCGGACATTAGAGAGGTAAAGAAAATTCTGATAGAGACAGCGGCTGAGATACCTGAGCTGAAATATATATTGACACTTGTCTGCTTGAGAGAGGAAAAATTGGATGAAGCGGAGGCTCTGTTCAAGGAGCTGTATCGGGAAACAGGGGATGACGATATGAAGAAAGCCGTCCGCATGATGAAGGAAATCAAGCAGCAGGCAGGTTTCTCTTTTGCCCGGAGCAACTTTTTTGACTGGAACGATGATTCGGACTGGGACAGGCCGATGGGCGAGGTGATACCTTTTCGGAGAGAAAAGGAAAAAATCGGAAGAAATGCGCCCTGCCCCTGCGGTAGCGGAAAAAAATTTAAGCAGTGCTGCATGGGGAAGGGGATTTACGACTAAAATGAGGCTGGCATTGGTTGCCTTCGGGGAGATACCAGGCGAAAACAGCCGGAAATGGAAGTTTAAAAATTATGTTATCCGTATGTATCATCACCAAAAACGAAGAACAGAATATCCGGCATTGTTTGGAATGCTTAGCCCCCACCGGATTTGAAATCATTGTGGCAGACACCGGCTCTGCGGACCAGACCAGGAAAATTGCAGCAGAATTTACGGACAAAGTCTATGATTTTCCATGGTGCGATGACTTTGCCGCAGCCAAAAACTTTGCCATTTCGAAAGCCAGCCAGCCCTACGTCATGGTGATAGACAGTGACGAATTTTTAGAAAATATAGACCTTCCGGCATTAGAAAAACTTTTGCAGAGTCACCTCCATGAGGTAGGCAGGATTTTGCGGAAAAATGTTTTCACCAGAAAAGGCATCCGGCAGGAAAATAAAGAGTGGCTGAACCGCATTTTCCCAAAGGAAGAATTTCATTATGAGGGGAGAATCCACGAACAGGTGATGGCATTAGACGGCAGCGAATATGAAACCTGGCAGGCTCCGGTGACGATTTTCCACACAGGATATGATTTGCCGGAAGAACAGCGGAAAGCGAAAGCCCGGCGGAACTTTGTTTTACTTAAAAAGGAACTGGAGCGGTTAGAAGCAGAGAGTTCTAGCGCAGCCGTAAGCCGAGATACATTACCCGGCACAAAAACAGAAGGCATCCGGAAACAGTTAGAAGAGCAGTTTCCCTATATTCTTTATCAGCTTGGCAAAAGCTGCTATATGGAGGGGGAATATCAATGCGCCTGCGATTATTTTTCTAGAGGATTGTCCTATGACTTAAACCCCAAACTGGAATATGTCATTGACATGGTAGAAACCTACGGTTATGCTCTGCTTAACAGCGGACAGGCAGAGACAGCGCTGTTTTTTGAAAATATTTATGAGGAATTTGGCGGCAGTGCGGATTTTCAGTTTCTGATGGGGCTTATTTACATGAATAACGGGCGATTTGAGGAGGCGGTAAAAGAATTTCTGAAGGCTGCGTCACAAAAGGATTGCAGGACAGCCGGGGTAAATTCGTATTCGGCGTATTATAACATAGGAGTTATCCATGAATGTCTCGGCAATCTGGAAGAAGCAGAGCGGTATTATAAAAAGTGCGGGAATTATGAACCGGCGTTGACACGGTTAAGGCTGATGAAATCTGAGCTTGGCTAGTCTGAAAATAAAATTCTTCCAAAATCTTTGGTGAAATTGTACTATGGACAGGGTAGGAGAGATATGCTAGCTTTATTTTAAGGGAGAGAGAAAGGAAGATTTTTATGAATACAGAACAAAAGTTGGATTTTCTCGTTGAGAAGGTTAGTTCCATGGACATTCGAATGGAGAAAATGGAAGTCACGATGGGGCGCATGGAAACAGAGGTCAAATCTATAGATATGCGTTTAAAAAAGGTCGAGACGAAAGTGGAATCGATGGATGCCCGCCTGGAAAAGGTCGAGACGAAAGTGGAATCGATGGATGCCCGATTGGACAGAGTGGAAAAAGACATTGTCGAACTTAAGGATATGGACAATGGAATTTATGATGAAGTTCAGCGGGTACATAGAATTTTATTGGAACATAAAAGAAACCTTCAGGCACATCTGGCAATTAGCTAATGAGGAGAACCACTATGGGAAAATTTCTGTAGTGGTTTTTCTATGAGAAAGATAAATATGAAAAAAACAATCATCTACTTCATCGGTGTCTACGACACCCTTGATTTATTTACCGGAGAACTAAAAAATGCTTTCGAGGAGCTGGGCTTCTGTTCCTTCGTGTACGATGCCGGAATGCAGAGGCAGAGCAAACAGGCATTGCTTGAACTCTTAGCGGAAGCGGATTTATCCGAAAAATTTGCAGTTGTCACCTTCAACAACCTTGGCTATAACCTGGATTTACCCGACGGGCGCAATCTCTGGGAGACCTACCGCATTCCCTACCTGAATATTCTGATGGATCACCCTTTTCACTATGAAAAGCCCTTAAGGAAAGCCCCGGACACCTCCGTTGTACTTTGTACTGACCGCAACCATGTGAAATATATCCGTCATTATTTCCCTGATATCCGGCAGACCGATTTTCTGCCCCATGCGGGGGTAGAGCTGCACTGCAAACACAAGCCCCTGGCGGAGCGCAACATAGATGTACTGTATGCAGGGGCGCTCCCCATTTATACGGTGGCGAAAATGATACCGGATTTCACGTCTATCCCGGAGGTGGACGGGGAAGTGTTGGCGCGGGAGGTATTAGGCGAATTGGTGCGCCATCCCGAAAAAACAACGGAAGCTGCCATAGAAGAGTATTTGCGGAGCGTGCGAAACGATATTTCAGAACAGCGTATTCAGGAAATTACCGTAAAAATGCGTTTCCTTGATTCCTACGCCACTTCCTTTTTCAGGGAGCAGGCAGTGCGGCTCCTGGTGGAAAACGGTATCCGGGTGCGGGCGTACGGGACAGGCTGGGACCAGTGCGAATGGAGTGATAATCCCTGCCTGGACTATGGCGGAAAGGTGCTGGCGCCGCAGATATTGCCTCTGATGAACGACAGTAAAATTGTGCTGAATACCATGACCTGGTTTAAGGCAGGAGCGCATGATAGGATTTTCAACGGAATGCTGGCGGGAAGTGCGGTGGTAACGGACGATTCCACCTATCTGCGCCGGGAATTTACCGACGGAAAAGAGCTGGTAATGTTTTCTCTGAAGGATTTGGCGGCGCTGCCGGAGCGGCTGTTTGACTTGTTCGGGCATATGCAGTCCACACAGGAGATGGCGGATTGTGGATATCTTGCCGCAAAAGAAAGGCATACGTGGAAAAGCAGGGCAGAATATCTCGTAGAATGCTTCTTATAAAGTGGCTGGCGAAAGAAGCCGATAAATATGAAAATACCATGAGAGAAGGAAGAAGAAATGGGTTATCTCTGTGAAGTACATTGCCCCGGCTGCGGATATCAGCAGATATTTCCCTTGGGCTGCGGGAGGAAAGATTATAAATTAAAACGAATTTATTCCCATTTTGATTTGATGGATTTGTGGTCGGTCAAGGTAATGGCGCTGGAGAAAAAATCAAATTACCTGACCTTTCGCTACCGTTTGGGGAAATGCCGGGACTGCGGGCAGTTACAGGCAGTGCCGGAGGTTCTTTTTACAGATGGAACTTCCTTTCATGGGAGAACCTGCGACTGCGACAAAAAAACGGAACATGAGATAAACCTGTATGAGGACTGCGAGCTGATAAAATTAAAATGCCCGAAATGCGGCAAAAAGATTACAACGCGGGAAAAAGGAATGTGGGATTAAAAGAGAAATAAAAGCGTCTGGAAATGCGGCAAGAAGGTTACGATGTGGGAAAAGGGAATGTGGGATTAAAAGAAAAATTAAAATGCCCGAAATGCGGCAAAAAGATTACAACGCGGGAAAAAGGAATGTGGGATTGACAAAGGATAAGCAGGGGAAGAAAATATGGTAATCATGCACAATACGACGGCAGCAAATGCGGCGCGTCAGGTTTCCATCGGTAAAAAAAGAATAGAGAAATCAACGGAACGGCTGTCAAGCGGGTACCGCATCAACCGTTCGGCGGACGATGCGGCGGGGCTTACAATTTCCGAGAAAATGCGCTGGCAGATACGCGGGCTAGACCGGGCGGCGGAAAATGCGGGGGACGGCGTTTCCTATATCCGGACGGCAGAGGGAGCTTTAGGAGAAATGCACGCTCTGATGCAGCGCTGCAGGGAGTTGTGCGTGCAGGCGGCAAATGACACCAATACGGAGGCGGACCGCCGTGCCATACAGGAGGAAACGGACCGGCTGACATTGGAAATCGACCGGATTTCCTCCACTACACAATACAATACGCTACATGTATTTTCCACAGGGGGCATCAGCCCCTTTGACATGCGCTCGGCGGGCGGTTTGAGCCAGACCATTACCGTAACCATGGATTTTATTGATAAGGACGGAAATGTCCTGACGCCGGACAGCGGAGCAGCGGCAAATACCACCAATTATCCCGGGGATTCGGCGGTTATCGCAGCTTATGCAGCGGAGCAGGCGGCGTTGGCGGCAAATGCCATCATGACGGCTTACCCGGCGCTTAGGAGCGCTTCTTCGCCGGGAATAAAGGTGGGCTTAAATCTTGCTAATATTGACGGGGCAAATAATACCTTAGCCTCTGCGCAGTTAAGCATTAGCTGGTCATCGGCGGAAACCACCATGACATACACCATGAACGTGGATACCTCCGATTATAATATCAATAATTATAACGATGGGGAACTGGCGGCGACCATTGCCCATGAAATGACTCATCTGATTATGCAGGACACCCTGACGGCAGGGATGTTAGGGCAAAATTCCGAGGGCTATCCCAAATGGTTTAAGGAGGGAATGGCGCAAACTGCCAGCGGGGACAGCGGGTGGCTCTCCTACAGCCTCAATTCTTCCTCCACAGATGCGGACATTAAGGCGTATCTGGCGCAGACTGCCTCCATGCCCTACGGGGCGGGATATTTAAGTACCCTTTATCTGGGGCAGTTAGCTTCCGGGCAGGGGACGGTCAGCATCGGGAGCCTGCGGAGCGGCATTAATACTATATTGTCAAAGCTGATTGCGGGAAACACCTTAAGCCAGGTGATACAGGATATTTCCGGCGGAGCATACAGCAGCTATCAGGATTTTGAGAAAAACGTGGCAAAGGATGCCGGAGCCATACAGTTTACAAAAGATTTCATTGCAGCCAGAGGGGCGGACGGTGCAGGCTCCGTGGCGGCATCCGCCCTGTCGGTAAAGGAAGAGGATATACTGAATGGAAATGCAAAATATACTGCCAGCTATGTGATTGACACAGGGACAACTGCCTATAAAAATCATTTTGGCAGCAGCTTCACGTTTCCGGATTTGGGAACGGCGTCGGGAACCGGAGGCGGCGGAACCGGGTCAGGCGGAACAGCGGGAGGCGGCGGTATGTTATATTTGCAGGTGGGAGCGCTGGGCGGACAGTATGTGGCGCTCAACACCTATGACGTATCCTCCGGAGCATTATGCAAAGGAAGAAGCATCGATGTGATGTCCTTTGAAAAAGCTACTTCTTCTATCGCGATTGCAGATGAGGCGATTGACGGGATTTCCGCTGTCCGTTCTTATTACGGGGCGGTGGAGAACCGCCTGGAGAAAACGATTTCCAATCTGGAAAACACAGCGGAAAATACGCAGGCGGCGGAGTCGAAGATACGTGACACTGACATGGCGGAGGAAATGGTGGCTTACAGCAGCGCCAATATCGTCGCCCAGGCAGCCCAGTCCATGTTAGCCCAGGCAAACCAGAACAAAGAAGGCATTCTGCAATTACTGCAGGCATAAAGATACCTCCAGAGCAGATTTGGGGATTTTCCATATCTGCCTTGGAGGTATTTCATTATTTCCGGGTGTTTTTTGAAAAAATGTTTTATTCTACCGACTGCAATAAAGTTAATACCTGATTTAGCTTAGAGTTAGACTGCGCCATTACGGCTTCCCCTGCCCGGGTGAGAATGTCTGCCATAGAATAACGAACCATTTCTTCTGCCATATCGGTGTCACGAAGCCGTGATTCTGCACTTTGCACATTTTCTCCGGTATTCTCCGCCATGGCATGTGCGGCTTCTAAGCGGTTCTGGTAAGCTCCGAAAAGAGAGCGCTGCTCCGACACAATCGCTAAGGCGTCTGCGGAGGAGGCGATGGCTTTCTGGGCGTCCTCCCGGTTTTTTGTATTTGTGTCCGACAGTCCGAGATTTTCCAACCGCAGGGAGCGGTAATTGATGGCAATATGGTCATATGCCACGTCGCTGGTCTGGATATGCAGGTTGATTTCCGACTGGTAAACCGGCTTATCCAGCATGATCGTGTTGACCCGCTGGCTTCCGGCATAAGCAGTGCCAAGACCGGAGGCATAAATATCTACGGTTTCAATGTCGGCTAACAAATCCTTGACGTCATCGAGAGTGGTGTCGGGATTTACATTTAAAGTCATGGTAAGGTTTCCAATCGAGGAAAAATTTCCGGTGGGGACAGAATAGCTTCCCGAAAGGGAATAGGCAACGTAAATATGTCCGCCTTTTTGGGTGGAAGAAATCGGATACTCGGAAGAACCGGGATTTATCAGCGCATTTTCCACAGACTGCGGTGTTCCTCCGGTGCCCTGCGGGGAGTGGGAGGGGGTATGGTTGCCGTATTGGTCATGATACCACCAGTAGTTTCTGCCGGTGCCCGGAACAGCGGGATTGTTTGGCTCGTTGACAAAACCATAGTAGTAGGTCGTGTAAGAGGTTGCGGTTCCGGTAAAGTTTGAGGTGGAAAGCGGGTTGGCTGCGGCTGTACCCAGAGTAAAGCCGGCGGACCAGGTTCCGGTATCGGAGGCTGGGCGGTTAAAATTATCCGGCTGTGTGGTCAGGGGTTCGATAAACGCAGTATCCGTGTATCCTAACTGAAAAATGCGGTCTGCTGCAAGCTGTGCCGTATAGTTAATGCCGGAAGAAAAACTTACGGAAATGCCGTTTTTGCTGTAGGAAGAACGGGTAGTTCCGTCGGAGGTTGTCATGTTTGCCATGGTTGGCACATAGGTGGAGGAGGAAAAGGAAGTTCCGTTAATGGCATTCACTACGTCATCCATGGTTGCCACGTCCGAAATGTTGTAGCTTAACCGGAAGTTAATGCCGGAATTGGCTAGTGCCGGGTAAGTGGCAGTATCCAAATAGTTGCCGACTTCGATATTTAAAGTAGTTCCGGCTAAATCCGTGGAAGGCCAGGGGATATTGGTGGTGGCATACTGGTTTCCGTCGTAGCCTGTCCAGCTCACCTGGATTCCGTCCTCCTTGGTGGCGCTCACCTTGTAACTGGAGGAGGCGATGAGCCATTTGTTGTTTTCGGAAATGGAAAATGCCTGAGAGGTATTCTGATATCTTGAGGTTACGGCGGGGACAGGTTCCGTTCCAATCTGCACCTGGTTATTGCCGTTGGTGTCCCAGATTTTTTGTGTGTTAAATTCGGTCGTATCGAAAATCCGGTTGATTTCCTGCTTTAAGTCCTGGATTTCGTTATCAATGGCAAGGCGGTCCGCCGCTGTATTGGTGTCGTTAGAAGCCTGAATGCTCAGCTCGTTGATACGGTGAAGCATGGACTGCACCTCCGCTAAGGCAACGTCAGCCACCTGCACATAGCTGGTGCCGTCATCAATATTTTGGGAAGCCTTGTCCAAGCCCCGAATCTGCTGGCGCATTTTCTCGGAAAT
>JAGAIK010000402.1 GCA_017626625.1 Roseburia sp. | reverse complement strand
CCCTTAAACTGCCCTAACACCTCCACGTCTCCCCTGGCAATCACAATCCCCTCCGTGTACTGCACCGGAAGCGTGTAAACATCTGTCTCATTGTTTACCACAACCACGACTCTCTTTTTTGCCCCGCTCTCTATATCTTCGCTGTACAGCGGGGTCACGCCGCTGCCGTCCGCTGCCATGGGGGAGCAGGCTGCAAGCTTTGTCTCATCTATCAGTTGATAGAACAAAGGGTCCATCGTCTTATCTATCCGTCCGCCGTTTTCAAACCGCACGTTATCCGCCGTCACGCCTGCGTGATTTTCTTCGAGATACATCTGCAAGGATTTATAGGCTACCGCATGATTTTTCGCAAAATCCCAGTAAAGCCCCGCCTCCGTGCTGTCCGTCCCCGGCTGCCATGCCGAGGGCTGAATGGCAACCTCTTTATTTTTCAGTTCCTCCCCCGCACTGTCGCGGTAGAGAATATTTCCCTTTAAGGTGAAAATCGTGGAGGAATCCAACACCAATGCGTCATCGCTGACATAAGCCGAAGCCCTCTGACTGCTGTCCGCCTGTGCCTGGGTGTATTTCCCGTAAAATTCATTCGCCTTCTGCTCCGACTCAAAATTCAGATAGTACCGCACTGAAGCCGTGCCGGAGGAACTATCCCTATAGTAATAAGGAGTCACCGGAGCCGAGGGGTTCAGATAATTCATAAAATCCGGCACGCCGATGTCCTGTCCGTAAGCTGTACTTCCCTCTGCCGTAAAGGTTCCCGCCGCCAAATCCAGATAATTGGAGGGCACGTAATAGGCAAGCTGGTTTGTCCTGACAGAAAGGGATTCTCCTAACATAATGTCGTTGGGGTTGCTGGTATTTCCCGCACTTCCTCTGGAAATATAGGTTCTTCCCGCTAAAAGCAGGTAGTCTAAGCCCTCTATATTCAGGTTGCAGTCCCTGGCGTTGACCATCATGGCGCTGCTGAAGGAAGAATCCGTCACGCCCGTCTCCGCCGCCCCGTAGTTTTTCTGGAAATTGTAGCCGTAATAATTTCCCTTGAGAACCACCCGGCTGCCCGTTCCCTTCAGGGTCAAATCATCTGCAATATAGCAGTTTCCCTCTAACTCTAAAAGGGAAGCCGCTCCCTTTCCGGTGGTTTCCACGTTTTCCGCCCAGATTTTTGAGCTGCCGGAACCGACGGAAAGACTGCTGCCGCTCTCCGTTAAGATACTGCCTCTGGTGACAATCGTATTCCCCTTTATCGTTCCGCTGCCTCCGGTGGATGCCGCAATGCCGCCTGCCCCGGCGTATACATTTCCCTCCACCGAAACAGAGGCAGCATTCACCAGAAGCTGTTCCTCCGCCACTAAGGCGTAGCGCATAAATTCCTGGGTTTTATTCCTGTTTTCAAAATTCAACTGAGGGGTGCGAAACACCATGTCTGTGGTAAGACTGGTGGCATAATCCCGCTCGTCCTGATAAGAAATTCCCACATTTTTTAAGGTGAAAATCCCTTCTTTATAGTCCACGGAATAGGAGGCATCCGCAGGCTCTGCATAATAGCTCTGGTTTGCAGCCGTGGAAAAACAGGCTTTCACCGCATCTTTACTGTAATTTCCCACCGCATACACGGTTTTTCCCAACTCCTGCTTTTCACTGGTGACGCTCTCCGCAAACAGGTCAGACAGTTCTTCCATATACAGCGTTGTAAATTTCTCCTGGAGATTTTCCCCGCCTGTGGTACTGTCCTGATAATTGGTCAGAATCGCCGTATAGGCACGCTGCATCGCATCTGCCGCCGCCGCATTCAGCCCCACGGAAAGGTCATCTAACACCATCTCCGCACTGTAAAAATTCTTTTTGCCAGACTGCTCCATTTCCCGCATGTTGATGTTTACCAGAGTCATTTTCGTCACAATGGCAGCCAAAACGCCGACAACCATAAAGATAATCAGTACTATGGGCAGAGAAGCGCCTTCGTTTCTTCCTTTCAGGAAATACCTGTGTTTCATCCGCTACTCCTCCTTTGTCGTTTCCACGGACACATAGCTCTCATCCGAGGCGCTGTGGTTCTCCGGGAATGTTTCTACCTTTATCTTCACCAGCCGTACCGGCTTTTCTTCTTCCGTAAGCTTCTTTGTGTTGGCAAACAGGTTGAAGCTGTCGTCCACCACCTTCCCGGTCAGGTCCACCGGCTGAATATTGGTATGTATGGTTCCTGTCAGTCCATAGCCCTTCACCTGCACCTGATAACCCGGGTCCGCCGTAACGGAATCCTGCTTCTGGCATATCAGGAACAAATCCGGCGAAAAGCCTGCCGGAACCGAAGCCCCGCGCTCCACCACAATGGTGTCGCTCTTGCTGAACCCGCTTTCGTCCCTTGCCGTCACCTTGCTGTAGAGCAGATAGATATTTTTCAGCTCGCCGATGGTGACGTTTGCCCAGTCGGAGCTCACAAAGGTGTCTGACGAGCCGCCCTCCCGCAGTCCGGTACAACTGTATTCCGCATACACCCGCACTTTGTAATCTCCGGTATCCTCTATCTGAATATGAATTTCCCGCCGCATTCTCGCTTCGATTTCACCGGCAGAAAGCAGGGAGGTGGAATGCTCTAAGGCATAGGCGTTGTTAATGGCTGCAAAATAAACTGCCGCCTCCTTCGTCTGTTCCCCCTCCACCACCAGCACATCTGTGGTGTCGTCTAAGCCGTAGAGAATGGGGCGCTCAATCTCATTTGCAGAGACGTCTGTAGAGAGCGTTACCTCCACATCCATCTGCCGCTCCACATGTTTCATGCGGATACTGCCCTTTCCCTCTGCGTCGAGGGTCGTCTCTGCGACGGTATAACCTAACCCTTCCAGATACGGCGCCGTATAAGCTGCCGCCCCGGAGGGTTTATCAATCAGGGGCTGCTCCTGGCTTTTTAATCCCTCTAACAGCTCCTGTGCAAAAATCGTCGCCTGCTGCTTTTTTTCCATCATGGCATTGTATCTCATGGAATCGTTGAAATACTGCAGCAGCGGAATGGTAATTATGGCAAGAATCGCCATGGATAAAACGACTTCCAATAAAGAAAAGCCCTTGTTATTGTTCCGAATCGTCCGTGTTTCCATCTGTATCACCGCCATTCTCACCGGAAGCTTCCGCCGCCCCTGAGGTTCTCACTCCGCCGGAGCGGAAAATATCAGAGGTTCCCTTTCCTACGCCTGTTATCACCGGAGGCTCATATTCTTTTCCGGTACCTGTCAGATAATACATATTTACCGTTATCACGCCTTTTAAATTGCCTGTCTCCTCGTCATAGGCGGCAGACACGGAGGGAATGGTCATCCGGTCCTCACTCTGTTCCACCGCCAGCACCCATTTTTTCAGGCTGTCATAAGAAGCCTCATAACTGATGGCAAGGGAATCATAATACCCCTGCGGCGGCTGCCACAGCGTAGAAGCCACTGCATTATTCATCAAAAAGGATATGGAAGTAACCTTAGCGTCAGAGGCATCCTCTAACTCCTGTACCAGAGAAATCGCCTTCTCATCCGGCACATCTGACGGATATTTTGCAATAATTTCCTCCCGCTGACGCTTCATATCCTCCGTTTCCTGTTTTACTTCTTCCTCTCTGGCAGCCATTATCTGAAGCTGGTTTAAGGTAGCTGCATCCTCCACATTGGAAGCCTCAAGCGCCTCCGCCTCCTGCGAGTATTTCTGAAATATCCCAAAATAGGAAACTGCCAGTAAAATCAATGCTGCCAGAAGAATCAGCAGTTTTTTCTCTCTGTCCGATATCTTTATCTGTTTCATTCCGCACTCTCCTCCTGACTCTCTGTAGTCTCCGTGGTTTCTGTTTCCGCAGTTTCTGCTGCGCCTGCCGCCGTTATCTCCGCTGCTTCTTCGGGTTCTTCATAGTAGGACGCCACCACCGTATACTGCCAGATCGTGCCTCCCGCAGCATTCTCCCCCTCTGTCATGGAAGGAATGGAAATATTTGAAAGGAACGGTATTTCTTTTAAATTCATCATCATCTGTGCTGTCGTGAGCTTGGTATCACTGGTCATATTCATACTGAT
>JAGAIK010000401.1 GCA_017626625.1 Roseburia sp. | reverse complement strand
TTCTATAATATTCTTATCGCAAAGACTGTTAACCTTGGCAATAATATGACCTTCCCTGCCTGCCATGGCATTTTTCTTTTCCCTGTTTATCAAATGCAGGAATCTGTCCTTCAGCCACAAAGGCGCCAGTGACAGCTTATTCCAGGAAAGCGGCTCTGAATATCCTGAAAGCATATTAAATACCGCAGTGGCGTCCTCGCCGATTCTCTCATTGCAGGTAAAGATACCGCAGTCCGTATATAATTTCGCCGTGGAATCGTTATAATTTCCGGTTCCAAGGTGCACATACCGCCGGATGCCGTCCTCTTCCCTGCGGACCACCAGGGCAATCTTACTGTGGGTCTTTAAGCCCACCAGACCGTAAATGACATGGCACCCCGCCTGCTCGAGTTTTTTCGCCCAGACAATATTGTTTTCCTCATCAAAACGCGCCTTAAGCTCCACTAATACCGACACCTGCTTGCCGTTTTCCGCCGCCTGCGCCAAAGAAGCGATAATCGGTGAATTGCCGCTGACACGGTAAAGAGTCTGCTTGATTGCCAGCACCTCAGGATCCTTTGCCGCCTGTCTGATAAAATCCACCACCGGATCAAAGGTCTGGTAGGGGTGATGCAGCAAAATATCCTTTTTGCGGATGATGTCAAAAATATTTTCTCCCGGCTCAATATCCGGATGGCGCTGGGGCTTGTAAGGCGCATAGCGCAGATGGTCGCAGCCCTCTAACCCGTACATTTTCATCAGGAAGGTTAAGTCGATAGGTCCCTGAATCTTAAAGATATCCTCCTCCGCTACCTTAAGCTCATCCTTTAAGAAGCGCAAAAGCCGCTTGTCGATGCCGTCCTCCACCTCTAAGCGGATGACCTCGCCCCACTGGCGCATTTTCAACTGCTTCTGGATTTCCTTTAACAAATCCACCGCCTCGTCCTCGTCGATGGTGAGGTCCGCATTCCGCATAATACGGTACGGGTAAGCACACTGCACCTCATAATTTAAAAACAGCTTATCAATATTTTTTTCAATGACCTGCTCTAACAGAAGAAATACCTTCTCCCCCTGCGTCTCCGAAGGTATGGGTACAAGCCTCGGCAAAATCCCCGGCACCTGCACCGTTGCAAATTCCACATCTTCCTTCTCCGCCTTTTTTCCCTTTTCTCTGCGTTTTACAATCAGCGCCGCAATGTTTAAGGTCTTATTGCGGATTAAAGGAAACGGTCTTGAGGCGTCCACTGCCATGGGCGTCAGTACGGGATAAACGTTCTCCTCGAAATAGCGGTCCACGAATTTCTGCTGTTTCTCGGTTAAATCCTCATAGGCATCTAACACCTGTATGCCGTTCTGACGCATTAACGGCACTAAGGAGCGGTTGTATGTATTGTACTGCTGATCCACTAACGCCCTTGTTTTCACATTAATCGCCGCAAGCTGCTCTGTGGCAGTCATGCCTGCAATATCACATTTCCGGTAGTCCGCATGAACCATATCCTTTAAAGATGCCACACGCACCATAAAAAATTCATCCAGATTTGAAGATGTAATGCTGACGAATTTTAACCGTTCCAGCAGCGGAATACTCTTATCTCTCGCTTCGTTCAGCACCCTGCCGTCAAATTTCAGCCAGCTCAATTCCCGGTTCTCATAATATTCCGGATTTTTAAAATCTTTTTCCATATAAAATCACTGTACCTTTCCATATATACAAAATTTCATGTACTTTAGTACCATGTATCTTTGTATTATATCACAATTTTATACCCGTTTTTCCTTAATCACGGGTTTCATACTGAAAATATTTTCAAAATAGGCGATTTTGGCGTCAAACAGCGCCTTCTCGAGGGCGATGTCTCCCTCTGTCTCAATGGTAATCACTAATTCTTTTCCCTTTACCGCCACCCGGACATTTTTAAATTTCTGTTTGTGGCTGCGGTCCATGGCGTTAGATACCCGAAGAATCGCCGACAGTTTTGCCACCACAAGATAGCTTTCCTGGTCTAACTGGTCCGCAAGCTCCTCATAGGGCGCTAAGGGATAGGTGTTATAGAGCACCGTGTACGCCACAATCTGACGCTCTAAATGGCTCAGTCCGATAATCTCCGAAGCCATAATAATATCATAGGAGCAAAGGGGACCGTTGGCAAAGCTGATGTATTTGCCGCAGTCATGGAGTATTGCCGCCACCTGCAAAAGAAGCCGCTCCCGTTTCCCCAGTCCATGGATTTTCTTCATGGCATCAAAAATCAGACCCGACATCTTTGCTAAGGCGTCAATATGGGGGGAATAGCTCATATAGCGCTTAGAAAGGCTCTTTGCCGCCGAAAGGATATCCGCCTCGAAATCATGGGGGATTTTGCAGAGCCGTTCCCGTTCCGCATAGTCATATGCGATACCGTCACTGATGCTCGCTCCCGGCACCCAAAGTTCCTCCGCCCCGATTTTTGCCGCCATACACTTGAAAATAATCATATAGGGCACAATCAGGATATCCTTTTCATTGGACAGTCCC
>JAGAIK010000400.1 GCA_017626625.1 Roseburia sp. | reverse complement strand
ATAATCCTTCTGCGGGATAAATACCTGTTTTTTCAAAGGCAGGGAAAAGGGACTGATGGAAAAACCGTGGGTTATCCACTCGTCCGTATACTCAAATGCCCCCTTCCTGTCCGCAGTCAGGGCAAGCGTCCCCACATGGCGCTCCCCAAGGAAAACCTCCAGACGTTTATCTGCCATCCCGAACAACCTCCTCTATACTACGATATGTCACTTCTGTAAACAGGCTTCGGATTTCCTCCGTCAAATCCAGCGCCATGGCAATCTTTGTCAAAGACAGCAGTGAAATCTGCCCGGAAGCCTCAAACCTCTTAATAGAGCCGTAGCTTACACCGCTCATTGCACTCAGTTTTTCCTGTGAAATAGAACGGCGTTTCCGGATATTTCTCACCCGCTTGGCAAGTGCCAGATTTATCTCTTCCGCTGTTTCCCATAATAAAGCTTCCATCCTGCTGCTCCTGCTTTTCATTTGGTATAGATAATATTTTATCTATTTTTGCCGTTTTTATGCGTTTTTGGATAACATATTATCTATAAATATTATAAAAATAATTCCGTCCAAAGTCAATCCCCGACCGCCGGGATAGGTATCAGGCTTTTCCATATACCTTCTCCCCTATTTTGTAGATTCCTTTAACACCACCTCGTAGGGCAGCAGAGTCCGCTCCTTCACCTCCTGCCCCTCCACTAAATCCAGCAGCGTCCTGCAGGTCACCATTCCAAGTTCCCTAGCATCAAATTTCAGCGAAGTAATCGAAGGAATATTATTTTCCAGAACCGTACTGTTGTAAAAAGACGCCACCCTAACATCTGCCGGGATTTTTACATGCCGTTCCCGCAGATTTTTTAACACACGGCTGCAGATGGCATCGTCCATGCACAAAATGCAGTCCACTTTCCGCTCTAACGCCTCTTCCACCGCTTTATCCACCAGCACATGATTGTCCTGGTTTAAAAATATCATGCTCTCGTCTACCGTCTCCCCCATTTTCTGATAAGCCTCCCGAAACCCCCGCAGGCGGCTCTGGGTTACCACGTGATTCTCATCTCCGCCGATAAGCGCCACCTTTTTCATCTGCTTCATCAATATAATGGAAGTCAGCTCCTTACACGCCCCCTTATGATTGTGATCTATCTGAATCACCCCCGGATAAGCGGCGCTGGCGCTGCCAATCGTTACAAAAGGTACTTTTTGCTGTAAAAATTCTATCTGGTCATCCTCCACAAACGTGCGCATCAAAATCACCCCGTCCACCTTGCGGTTGGCAATGATACGCTCTAAGGAAGAAATATCATTTTTTTTGCAGATGGACAGTAAAATATCGTATTCCATAATTCCGGCAATCTCCTGTATCCCGAACAGGCATTCCTGGAAAAAGGTCAAATCCACCACATCATATTCCCCCGGCATCACCACGCAGAAGTTATAGGTCTTTGACTGGGCTAAGCTTTTCGCAATTACATTCGGTTTATAATCATGCTCTTCGATATAGGCAAGCACCCGCTCTCTGGTTTCCTTTCCTATCCGCCCCTTTCCCGAAATGGCACGGGAAACCGTTGTCTTAGACACACCCAATGCCTCCGCAACATCTGCGATTGTGATATTTTTCTGTTCTTCCATACAAATACTCCCTCATTTCTGCGGTAGAACAACTACCTGCGCAACTACCTCTATTATTGAACAATTTTTTCAAAAAAGCAATCCCTACTTTGTACCTGTTTTCCCCTAAAAAATTCGTTTCTTTTATTTAGGAGACGGAACCTCAAATTCTGTTTACAGCCGTCTGGGACAATGCTATAATAAGATTATGCAACCGGTTGTTCATTTTGAAATGACAACTGCAACCGTTATATTTTCAGGAGGTTTTTACATGCAGACAGACAAACTTTTTTTTGGTGCAGCCTATTATTCCGAATATTTGCCCTTTGACCGTGTGGAAGAGGATATGGCAATGATGGAGCGTGCGGGAATGAATACCATCCGCATTGCCGAGTCCACCTGGAGTACCTTAGAACCCCGGGAAGGCGTGTTTGATTTCACCCACATTGACCGTATGTTAGAGGCGGCTGCCAGACATGGCATTTCCGTTATCATCGGCACCCCCACCTATGCGATTCCCACCTGGCTGGCAAAAAAATATCCCGATATTCTGGCATTCACCGTAAACGGTCAGGAAATTTACGGGCGCAGACAGAATATGGATATCACCCACCCCGGCTACTTAGAGCACTGTGAAAAAATGATTCGCGCCCTGATGGAACACATCAAAGATGTTCCCCACATCATCGGTTTTCAGTTGGACAACGAAACCAAAAGCTACGGCACTGCCGGACCAAGAGTGCAGGCAATGTTTGTGGATTACTTAAAGGAGCAGTTTCCGGACATCGATGCTTTCAACCACGAATTTGGTCTGGACTACTGGAGCAACCGGGTCAATGACTGGGCAGACTTCCCGGATGTAAGGGGTACTATCAACCAGAGTCTGGCAGCAGAATTTCAAAAATTCCAACGCTCCCTGGTCACCCGTTTTTTAAGCTGGCAGTCTGATATTGTAAGAGAATACGCAAGAGCAGACCAGTTTATCACCCAGAATTTTGATTTTGCCTGGACAACTTATTCTGTCGGTTACCAGCCGGAGGTCAACCAGTATGAAGCCGCAAAATGTATGACGGTGGCAGGCGCCGATATTTACCATCCCTCCCAGGACAATCTGACCGGAGCGGAGATTACCGTCTGCGGCAATATTTCCCGCAGCTTAAAAAAGGACAACTATCTGATTTTAGAGACGGAAGCCCAGGGCAACATCGAGTGGCTGCCTTATCCGGGTCAGCTCAGACTACAGGCCTACAGCCACATTGCCAACGGCTCTAACAGCGTGATGTACTGGCACTGGCATTCCATCCACAACGCCATCGAAAGCTACTGGAAGGGCGTGCTCTCCCACGATTTTTCCGAAAATGAGACTTACCGGGAAGCCTGCACCATTGGAGCAGAATGGCAGCGCATCGGCTCCCATCTGAAGAATTTAAAAAAGACGAACCACGTCGCCGTTTTGTTAGATAACGCTTCCCTCACGGGACTTTCCCATTTTCCGTTGCACACCACCGGGGAAAACAGCTACAACACGGTTATGCGGTGGCTTTCCGATGCGCTTTACCGCATGAATATTGAGTTTGATATGGTTTCCTCCGCAGAGCGGGATTTTTCCGGCTACGAATGCCTGATTGCGCCTGCCCTCTACAGTGCGCCGGAATCGCTGCTTACTGCCCTGAATACTTATGTCAGGGACGGCGGAAACCTGATTACTACCTTCCGCAGCGGTTTTTCGGATGAATATTTGAAAATCTATGCAGACGCACAGCCCCATATTCTCAGGGAATGCTTAGGAATCCACTATGACCAGTATACTTATCCGAACCATGTGGAGGTGGCGTTGGCAAACAGTGAAAATATCCGCAGCACTGCAACAGAATGGATGGATTTTATTTTCTGCGATACGGCAGAGACGGTGGCGGTTTATGACCATCCGGTTTATCACCGCTATGCTGCGGTGACGAAAAATTCCTTCGGGAAGGGGACGGCGCTGTATCTGGGTACGATGTTCGGAGAGGAAATGTTAGAGCGGATTTTAGGTGATTATTTCAGGGAAATTCAGCTTTCGGAGACTGACCTTTCCGAGGATGCGCTGCATTTTCCGGTAATCTGCAAGAAAGGGGTCAATGATTTCGGGAAAACGGTAAGATATTATTTTAATTTTTCGGGAGATGAGCAGAGCTTTGTTTATGGACAGGAAGCCGGGACAGAGCTGATTTCCGGAAAAGCCGTTTCCGGCGGGGATAGAATTGTCCTGAAAGCCTGGGATTTGGCTGTGGTGGAAAGCTTGTAGGATAATGCCGGGGATTTTCACATAGAAGCGCAGGAGGAAAATGAGATTTGCAATCAGAATAAACAGCAAAGGACGCCGAACATGTCTCACTGAGTATCGGCGTCCCTGGAAGAGTCTGTTTGGGAATGACAGTGCATTTTTGTCTACTGACCGAATGTTGGGGCAACAGGCTGCTGCTCTGATGACTGCACATTCGGGTCGGCTAGCTGCTACTCCGTTGGCTGCACATTCGGGTCAGCGGACTGCTTCTCTATCGGCTACGCATTCGGGTCAACGGGCTGCTGCTGGTCGGCTGGCTGCTGCTCTGTCGGCTGCGTATTCGAGTCTGTGGGCTGTTGCGCATTCGGGTCAATGGGCTGCTGCTCTGTTGGCTGCGTATTCGGGTCTGTAGGCTGTGCATTCGGGTCAGCGGACTGCTGTTGGTCGGCTGGCTGGGTGTTTTGGTCAGCAGGCTGCTGCTCCGTCGGCTGTGTATTCGGGTCAACGCCTGCTTTCAGGGCTGCCAGAGCAGCTTCTGCTGCCGTCAGGATATTATAGTTAGTGACATAGGCTTTGGCACTGTCCGGGAGAGCGTCGTAGAGATTTCGTGCTCCGGTAATGACAGGCTCACTCTCTAAAGTGACGGTACCTATGGTGTTAATCATGTTGATAACGGTTGTGGCATCCTGCTGCTGGGCAGCTTTGCTTTCTGTGCCGGGAAGTTCGTAAACCAATACGGCGTAGCCTTTTTCAACGGCGCCGTAAATTTTTTCTGCTACGGACAAAGGCAGGTTGATACAGCCGTGGGAGCCGTTGGTTTTATAAATGTTGCCGCCGAATTTGTTGCGCCAGGTGGCATCGTGCATTCCCACGTCTCCGGCAAAAGGCATCCAGTATTTTACCGGGGTCTCGTAATCTTCTCCCCTTAAAACCGCATCCATGGTTTTATAGGTCAGTCCAAAGGCTCCTGTGGGCGTCGCATTTCCATTGGAGACTTTTCCGGAAACGAAATCACTTTCCACCACCAGGGCGCCGTCTTTATAGAGAAACAGGTGCTGTGCTGTCAGGTTGATTTCCACATAAGAATTTCCGTAGTCTTTGTCGCCATGGCTGTTTGCCCGCTGGGAATAGACCGGTTCCCTGTTGATGGTTCCGCCCTGTGCCAAATCGGCTAAAATCTGCTCGATTTCCGCTTCCCGGTCAATTCTCCAGCCGTAAAACCCGTTGGAAATGGTTACGGTTTTCCCATAAGAGGTATCAAATTCCTTAGGCTGATAAGCGGTGTTATATTTTTTCCCAAGCTCTTTGACATATTCCTCCACCGCTTCCCGGTCAATCTGCGGCTCGTTATCCTCTGCCGAAAGCCAGGTATGTATGGTATCTCCGTCCAAGGTCTCTGATTTTTCTCCGAAATCATAGTTGATGACCGTTGCGGCGTATTGGTTCATCTGCTCGATACAGGAAAGAAGTTTTTCATTATCATCTAAAATTTCCGGATTCTGATAGCAGCCTGCCTCTTCTAAATTCAGTTCATCCGCCAAAACGGTTATCGCTTCTTCCACCGCCTTAAGCAAAGCCTCCTCGTTGACGGCTGTGCCGTAATCCGCCGGTTTGAGCTCATATCCGTTTTCCCTGGAATATTCTGACACTCCCGCATTTTCCGGCTGTCTCTGGTTTTCTTTTTTCATGCAGGACAGCTTTTCCACACTCTGTTCTAACGCCTCTTCCTCATAGGTAACTACCCGCCCTAACTCCAGTTTTTCTTTGCGAAGCCAGATGGAAAGCCAGGAAAATCCGTTCTGTTCCTCTAACAGCTCCTCAATTTCTCCCTGAAATACCGGGGTTAGGGAAATGCTCTGCCCGGCAATTTCCTCCGCTGCCCCTTCCCGCGTGACTAACCGCAGGGAATATCCTTCCACTTCCTGCCGAATCATCTCCTCCACTTTCTCTATCCCGTAACCGCCTACCGGAATACCGTCAATGGTTGTTCCAAAACAGAAATGCTTCTGAAAAAATGCGGCAAATGCCACGTAAACTATCACAAGTACCGTCAGCGGGATAACGATAAACAATACGGTACGGGTCTTTTTATTTTGCATGTCTCTATTTCCTTTCCTCCTCTGGTATGCCATATACTTCGTACAAGGCATTCGCCGTGGACGATTTATAACATTATCTTATGAACCGCCGGTAAAAATATGACAGCCATGTCTCATTTCTCCAAACACACAGCCCCATTCTTTTCCACATCATCAGCCTATCTGGCAGACAGCGGCATATTCTTCATTATACCCTCCGCCCCTTCCTTGTCAACAATTTACGGCAACTTTAATATTCTTAATAATTTTGTAAAATCTCTTCCAATTTTATCCTTGTATAAATGCACAAAAACCCACGCAACCCTTTAAGTTTTTCTTAAATTTTAGATAATCTTTCTTAAAAAAATAAGAAGGTAATTGTTTCTCCAAATTAACTGTGCTATAATCGCAAAAGTAAGAAAAACAAAAGGAGTGAACAACGTGAAAACAGCAACAAAAGAAGCTTTCTATGCTTTTATTGAAAAAAATAAACACGGACTTCTGTTACTTTATTTTCTCATTTACCTCCCCTGGTTCGGACATCTTGAGAAAACGGTAACCACGCATTTTCATGTGATACATGTAGAGTTAGACGACTACATCCCTTTCTGCGAATATTTTATCATCCCGTATTTTCTGTGGTTTGGTTACGTCGCATGGGGATTGGGATACTTTTTCCTGAAAAATAAAAACGAATATTTCAAACTGTGTACGGTGCTTTTTACGGGAATGACGATTTTCCTCATTGTTTCCACCATTTATCCCAACGGGCATTATTTAAGACCTACGGAATTTGAACGCGATAACATTTTCGTACATATGGTTAAATGGCTGTATGCAACCGATACCGCCACAAACCTTTTCCCAAGTATCCATGTGTACAATTCCATCGCCGTCAACATGGCTGTATGGCACAGTGAGAATTTCAAAAAAAATAAGGCTGTCCGCTTTGGCTCCGCCGTTCTGATGATGAGCATTATCTTATCTACCATGTTTTTAAAACAGCACTCTGTCTTTGACGTGGCAACGGGTATTATCCTTGCTGTATTTATGTATACTCTGGTTTACAGCAACAATGCCGTATTTTCTCTGTCAAGAGAACGCAGGTATGAAACGTGCGCTGCAAGGCGCCCGAAGAAATTGCACCGTGTGTAAGTTACACGGTGCAATTTTTCTTTGCTTAAACAATCGGCTTATTTTGTAAAATCAATATCGTATCTTATACCATCGGAAAACAATACACCGTCTGTTAGTTCTATACGCAGGATACAAGTATTTTCATCTTCAAAATTATTATGACCGTTATTTATCCACTCTGCAAACAGAGTTTTCATCTTATTTGCAATCTGCTCATTTTCTTTTTTACAAAACCATCCCAAATTACTTCCTGTCCCGTGTGCCGTAAACCATTCGCCGGATATTGCAACCATAGGATTTTTAGCGATTTGTTTCATCTTGTTAGAAAGTGCATAGGTGAGCACATAGAACGCGCGATTATCATAATATCCGTCCACAGTACGCACATATGGTATCCCCTCTTCCACAGTCGCCAATGCAATTAAGCTGTCTTTTCCAAAGCGTTCCATCATAACTTTCTCTACATTTTCCTTTAATTTTTCCATGTTCTTTTGTTCCCTTTCTATGTAATCGAAAATATCTACGATATAACTGTTCTTCAATCATTTGGAAGAATAGTAAGACATTTCATCAAACTCCTGTTTTAGTTTGTCAACTAATACGTTTTCCCCGTTAGTTAATAAAATATTTTTTATATACTCCCTTCCTTTTTCAACTATTTCCTGCTTTAGTTGCTCAAAATCAATTATCTGATTCGTCCATTCGCCAGCTTCCGGCTCTCTTAAACCAAACTCTACATCATGAGACCCCGGTTCTTTTTTAGCCTAATCACTCCATCTCTAACCTTAGTATTTTTTTTGCAATTACTGTACATTGTTCCAGGTCTTCATCATAAACATCCGTTCCAAATGTTTCTACAAATATTTTATTTATT
>JAGAIK010000399.1 GCA_017626625.1 Roseburia sp. | reverse complement strand
GGGCAGAAATGGAGGAAAAGAAATGTTAGTATCTGCAAAAGAAATGTTACAGAAAGCAAAGGCAGGACACTATGCTGTTGGTCAGTTCAACATCAACAACCTGGAGTGGACAAAATCCATTCTTCTTACTGCAGAAGAGTGCAAATCCCCGGTTATCCTTGGTGTTTCTGAGGGCGCCGGAAAATACATGACAGGCTATAAGACCGTAGCTGCCATGGTAAAGGCTATGATTGGTGAGTTAAATATCACAGTTCCGGTAGCATTACACTTAGACCACGGTTCTTATGAAGGATGTTTAAAATGTGTAGAGGCTGGTTTCTCTTCCATCATGTTTGACGGTTCTCATTATCCTATCGACGAGAACGTTGCTAAGACAACAGAGTTAGTAGCATTAGCACACAAAAACGGTATGTCCATCGAGGCTGAGGTTGGTTCCATCGGCGGAGAAGAGGACGGCGTTGTAGGTATGGGCGAGTGCGCTGACCCGGCAGAGTGTAAGAAGATTGCTGACCTTGGCGTGGACATGTTAGCAGCCGGTATCGGCAACATTCACGGAAAATATCCGGCAAACTGGGCTGGACTGAGCTTTGAGACTTTGGATGCTATCCAGAAATTAACAGGAGACATGCCTTTAGTACTTCACGGAGGTACCGGTATCCCTGAGGATATGATTAAGAAAGCCATCTCCCTTGGCGTAGCTAAGATTAACGTAAATACAGAGTGTCAGTTATCTTTCGCAGATGCAACACGTAAATATATCGAGGCTGGAAAAGACTTAGAGGGCAAAGGATTTGACCCGCGTAAGCTCTTAGCTCCGGGTGCAGAAGCAATCAAAGCGACTGTAAAAGAAAAAATGGAGCTGTTCGGTTCCGTTGGAAAAGCAGAATAAGCTTTTTTGGATTAAGCTATTTTAACAAAAATTCTGAGGTTCTACTTTAATTCTTGTTAAAAATAGTAAAAGTTAAAAAAATCTAAAATTTTCACTTGCATTTTGAAAAGAAAAGTATTATCTTAAATACAACAAAACAATGTGAAGAGATGAACAAGGGTGTTCCAAGAGGCTTGGAATGCCCTTTTTTAGTAAAATCAAAGCAAATCTCTGAAAAAGCATTGGAAAGAATAAGCAAATCAAAATCGCAAGGGGATTATGATTGTGAAAAAGAAAGGATGTAGCATATGAGTGAAACAGGATACCTTAATGTAGCAGAAATTTTTGGTGAGAATGTATTCAATGACGCAGTCATGCAGGCACGTCTCCCGAAGAAAGTTTACAAGAAACTCAAAGAAGTCATTCAGGAGGGCAAAGAGTTAGATTTAGAGACCGCTGATGTGGTTGCACATGAGATGAAAGAATGGGCAATCGAAAAAGGCGCAACTCATTACACCCACTGGTTCCAGCCATTAACCGGCGTGACCGCAGAGAAGCATGACTCTTTTATCACCGCTCCCATGGAGAACGGCAAAGTGTTAATGAGCTTTTCCGGAAAAGAGTTAATCAAAGGTGAACCGGACGCATCTTCTTTCCCATCCGGTGGTTTAAGAGCAACCTTTGAGGCGAGAGGATATACCGCATGGGATTGTACCTCCCCGGCATTCGTCAGACAGGACGCAGCAGGCGCAACACTTTGCATTCCTACCGCTTTCTGTTCCTACACAGGAGAGGCTCTTGACCAGAAAACACCGCTGCTTCGTTCCATGGAAGCCATCAACGAGCAGGCGCTTCGCTTATTAAAATTATTTGGAAATACAACCTCTAAGAAAGTAACCCCGTCCGTTGGACCGGAGCAGGAGTACTTCATCGTAGACAGAGAAAAATATTTACAGAGAAAAGACTTAATCTTCACCGGACGTACCTTATTCGGAGCAATGCCTCCGAAAGGCCAGGAGATGGAGGATCATTACTTCGGAGCTATCCGTGAGAGAATTGCTTCTTTCATGAAGGATGTCAACGAGGAGCTTTGGAAATTAGGCGTTACCGCCAAAACCCAGCACAACGAGGTCGCTCCGGCACAGCACGAGTTAGCGCCGATTTACGCAGAGGCAAACATCGCTGTGGACCACAACCAGCTTGTTATGGAGACTTTAAAGAAAGTTGCCGGACGCCACGGTTTACAGTGCTTACTTCATGAGAAACCATTTGCAGGTGTCAACGGTTCCGGTAAACACAACAACTGGTCTATCACAACAGATGACGGCATTAACTTATTAGATCCGGGCACCACACCTCACGAGAATGTACAGTTCTTACTGGTACTGACCTGTATCTTAAAGGCAGTGGATACCCACGCAGACCTCTTAAGAGAGTCCGCAGCAGACGTCGGAAACGACCACAGATTAGGAGCGAACGAGGCACCGCCTGCCATTATTTCCATCTATCTTGGCGAGCAGTTGCAGGATGTGCTGACACAGTTAATTGATACCGGAGCTGCAACCCACAGCCTTTCCGGACAGAAATTAGAGACTGGCGTTAAGACCTTACCGGACTTCATGAAGGACGCTACCGACAGAAACAGAACTTCACCTTTCGCATTTACCGGAAATAAATTCGAGTTCCGTATGGTAGGTTCCCAGGACTCTATCGCACAGCCGAACGTTGTATTAAATACCATCGTTGCAGAGGCATTTGCAGAGGCATGTGATATCCTTGAAAAAGCAGATGACTTCGATATGGCAGTACATGATTTGATTAAGAAATATGCAACCGAGCATCAGAGAATCGTATTCAACGGAAACGGTTATTCCGATGAGTGGGTGGCTGAGGCAGAAAAACGCGGTTTGCCGAACATCAAGTCCATGGTAGACGCAATCCCTGCATTAAATACAGAGAAAGCCGTTGCATTATTTGAGAAATTCAAAGTATTTACCAAGGCTGAGTTAGACTCCCGTGTAGAAATCGAGTACGAGACCTATGCAAAAGAGATTAATATCGAAGCGAAAGCGATGATTGATATTGCCACCAAACAGATTATCCCGGCAGTTATCAAATATACCACGGTACTTGCAGAGTCTATCTCCGCAGTAAAGGGTGCATGTGGTGCAGATGTCAGCGCTCAGACCGAAATTTTAACAGAGGTATCTTCCTTACTGGCAGCTTCTAAGAAAGCTCTTGTAAAATTGCAGGAGGTAACAGAGAAAGCGGCTGCGATGGAAGAGGGCAGAGAGCAGGCGGTATACTACAGAGATACGGTAAAAACTGCTATGGATGAGCTGAGAGCTCCGGTAGATAAGCTTGAGATGTTAGTGGATAAGGCTATGTGGCCGATGCCTTCTTACGGCGATTTAATCTTTGAGGTATAAGCCTTAAGGAATGAGGAAGATATCCCGGACAGGGAGATTGTCAGGCGGTTTCCCGCCTGACTGAGGATGAAAAAATCAATAAAGTATATAAAAAGCGGTGCTTTTTTTTGAACCACGAAGCTGTGGAACAAGGGAAAAGTGCCGCTGTTTTTATGCACAGACCCGCCAGGGGAAGATAGCTGCAAGAGCAGCAGGCGGGTCGCGCGCAAGCAGGGAAAAAGCAGCCCTGCTTGATAGAAATATTAGGAGGATAACGTTATGACAGAAGAAACAATTATGCAGTTAGTGACGGACAATGTGTTTGGCGTCTGGTTCCTCATCGGAGCGGCGTTGGTATTCTGGATGCAGGCTGGTTTTGCAATGGTGGAGGCAGGCTTTACCAGGGCGAAAAATACAGGTAACATCTTAATGAAAAACCTGATGGACTTTTGTATCGGTACCGTAGTGTTCATCTTAATCGGTTTTTCTCTCCTGTTAGGTGAGGATATCCTGGGATTTATCGGTAAACCGGGATTTGATATTTTTACTGCTTACGCAGATTTTGATTTTTCGAGCTTTGTATTTAACCTGGTATTCTGTGCAACCACAGCAACTATCGTATCAGGAGCTATGGCAGAGCGTACCAAATTTTTATCTTATTGTATTTATTCCGGAGTTATCTCCGCACTGATTTATCCGATTGAAGCACACTGGATTTGGGGCGGCGGCTGGTTAGCGCAGCTTGGTTTCCACGATTTCGCAGGTTCCTGCTGTATTCATATGGTAGGCGGTATCTCCGCATTGATTGGAGCAGCTTTCCTTGGACCCCGTATCGGCAAATTTACAAAAGACAAAGCAGGCAAGATTATAAAAGTAAACGCATTTCCGGGTCACAACTTAGCCCTTGGATGTTTAGGATGCTTTATTCTCTGGTTCGGATGGTATGGATTTAACGGTGCTGCATGTACCAGCGTAGAGCAGTTGGGTTCCGTTCTTCTTACAACAACCGTAGCTCCCGCTGTAGCAACCGTTGTATGTATGGTTTTCACCTGGTTAAAATACGGCAAGCCGGATGTATCCATGTGTCTGAATGCTTCTCTGGCAGGCTTGGTAGCAATCACAGCTCCCTGTGATGTAACGGATTGTCTCGGTGCAATTATCATCGGTGCTGTTGCAGGTTTACTGGTAGTATTTGGCGTATGGTTATTAGATTATAAACTTCGTGTGGATGACCCGGTGGGTGCCGTTGCTGTCCATATGATGAACGGTATCTGGGGTACGATTGCAGTCGGCTTATTTGGAACCACATCTGCTCCCGGAAATGACAGCGTAGTCGGTTTATTCTACGGCGGCGGTTTCCACCAGTTAGGACTTCAGTTATTAGGCGTGATTACCGTTGGAGCATGGGCGGCTGTCTGCATTACCATTACATTTGTTATCATCAGAGCAACTGTTGGACTTCGTGTTACAGAAGAAGAAGAGATTATCGGTCTTGATGCTACCGAGCATGGTTTAAGCTCCGCATATGCAGGCTTCGCCCTGATGGATATTTCCAATACAATGACCATGGAAGTAAACGAGAACACAGACCTTGGGGAGAGCGAGTACGAGACTGCTTCCGAGGCACAGAAAAACGCAGCCGTCAAGGTGGAGGCGATGCCGGTTTCTTCCACAGGCATTTACAAAGTTGTTATTATTTCAAAACTGACAAAATACGACCACTTAAAGAAAGCAATGAACGAGCTTGGCGTAACAGGTATGACTGTAACACAGGTTATGGGCTGTGGCGTTCAGAAGGGTGCCGGCGAGAAATATCGTGGTGTTGAGATGGACGCAACATTGCTGCCGAAGGTAAAAGTAGAAGTTGTCGTAAGCAAGATTCCGGTAGAGAAGGTAGTGGAAGCTGCCAAGAGAGCCCTTTACACAGGACACATCGGTGACGGAAAGATTTTCGTATACGATGTAGCGCAGGTAGTGAAGGTACGTACCGGAGAGGAAGGCGTTGCTGCATTGCAGGACGTGGAATAGCTGCACTAATCTAATTTGATTAGATTGGTGAAATCTAATCCCCTTAGTTAGTATATACATCAACAGCAAGAAACCCGGAGACATCCGGGTTTTTTGCTGTGCATTTGGAGAAATGTGAATGTGTCACTACACCAGGATTTGTAAAGAGGCGGAGGTTGCGGTATAATATTGATAGAAAAACAGCAGGGGAAATCATACCGCTGGCAGAGATTTTTTTCGAATCAGGGAAATTATAATTAAACTGTATGGAGGGGAAAGGTTATGGCGAGAAAACTTTTATTTATCAACAAGCGCAGGGAGATTATTGAGGAATTTTTAGACGCCATGCAGGACAGGGATATTGAAATCGAGACGGCGGAGAACGGAGTGGAGGCGGCGACGCTGTTAAAGAAAAATGAATACCAGGTTGTGGTGACAGGACTGACCATGGAGGGCTATAACGGAGAACAGATTATTAGTTATGTCAACCGGGCCCATCCCAATACAGTGTGCATTATTTACACCACCAATATCAGCGCTGCGCAGCTTCATTTTTTTATCAACAAAAGAGATGTCTTTCGTGTGTTCTTACGTCCGGTGAATTTCAGGATGGAATTTTTCTCTGCCTTAGATGAAGCCTTCGAGTACTATGAGGTGAAGGTAAAGAGCGGGGAAGAGAATGAAGAACGCCGGGCAAAGATGGAGGACTACCGGAAAAAGATGCAGGGGATTCAGCAAAAGATTGATAACCAGGATAACGCTAAGTTGGGAATGGTGCGTTACATGAAGCGGCTGACAAAGTTCACCCTGAAGGAATATGATACAAATAAGACGAAGGAGGAAAAAGAGCGGTTAGCCGGAGTGGAATACGGACTGATAGATTTATGCTGCGGCGGTTCTTCCAGCCTGCTTAAGGCGGAAAAAGCGGCGGCCCGATTGGGAGAATTGGTATAAATGTGAGAATGAGAGGACACCGTGGGGCGTCCTCTCATGGTTTAACTATGTTGAAAGGATATTCTGACGGTAAATAAATCCGCTGCTGTTTCCAGGGTAAAAGTTCCGCCGCATGCCTCGGTGAAGCTCCTGGCAATGGAAAGCCCAAGACCGCTGCCGCCGTCAGTGCGGCTTTCGTCCCCTCTGGTGAAACGGGCAGTGAAGTCGATATCATCGTTTAATTCGTTTTTGGAGGTATTGCGGATACATGCCACCGCCAAATCCCCTTCTTCCTTAAGGGTAATATAAATTCTTGAGCCTTCTAAGGAGTATTTTAAGGCATTTCCGATTAGATTTTGGAATACGCGGTACATCCGCTGGCCGTCGGTGCATACCATGACAGGCGTCTCCGGTATCTCCGCCCGGAGAACCGTAGGACTTTTTTTGATTTCTTCGTCCATATCCGCTAAGGTCTGGTGCAGCAGCCTTCCGAAATCTAACTCTTCTAGTTCCACGGAAAGCTGTCCGGAAGCAGCTTTGCTGACGGAGAAAATGTCCTGTACCATATTTTTCAGACGTTCCGCTTTTTCCGCTAAAATACGGACATAATCCATCACCTCCTCCGGAAGGTTCTCCTCCTGTTTTAAAAGCTCGATATAGCTGATAATGGAGGTCAGCGGCGTTTTGATATCGTGGGAGACATTTGCCACCAGCTCCACCTTCATGCGCTCGCTTTTCAGGCGTTCTTCTACGGCGGTTTCCATACCCTGCCGGATTTCCTCTAACTGCTGTGCCATCTGCCGCAGTGCTGAGTCCTCTGTGGGAAGCGTTGTTCCGGCTTCGTAGCTGCCGTCATGAATTTCAGTGATTCTGTGCGCCAGTTCTTCTAATTCCAGGGCAAGCTTCCGGTACTTTTTCTGGGAGAAGTAAGCCCAGACGGACAAAAGGAGCAGCAGTGCACAGAGGATTGCAAATATCACCAGCATAGTTGAGTATCGGAACACAAACAGCAGAGAGATGAGAAACAAAAAAGCTGATAGCAGGCAAAGTGCGGTAAGACACAGAAACAGGCGTTTTGAGGGCGTCGTAAGCCTTTGGGACAGAGAGAGGGTCAAATCATCGGTCTTTACTGCCTCCGCTATTTTGCCAAAGATACCGTGGCGGAAACTGTCCTTATTTTTCCGGATATCGTTACCGAACAGATAGCATACCCAGAAAAGAACCACCAATAATACAGGGCTGTTTCGAAGGTTCCTGAGAAAGGTCTGCAATACTTCCCATATATAGCTGCTGCTGTAATAGGAGCCGTAATAGGAGCTGTCATAAATGACGCCCAGCTCGGATGCCACTGCTGTGCTTTCCTCATAGACGGAGAGGGTATCTGATACACCTGCCGCTAAAAGTGGGAGAAGAACCAACAGCAGCAGCTTTGCCTCAAACCAGAGCTTTCCGGTGAGCGCCGCAAGCGTTGTATCCGCCTGTTGTTTTTCCCTGCGGAATTTCAGGTAAAGAAAGAAAAAACAGCACCCGGCGGCAAGACAGCAGAGGGAGACACGGAGGCTTTTCTGCCGCAGGTAAAATTCACGGCTGATAGAGTAAAGGCTGTTTCCGTAATAAGGATTGCTTCCGTCCGCAATATATGGTACAGGGTCTTCTGCTGCAATCAGAATAACGTCAGCCCCCTGCCATTTGCCGGATACGGTATAATTCCGGTAGCCGGGGAGATACCAGTCCTCGCTCTCCCGGTAAATGCCGTCGCCATAGATGTCAATTTTTTCGCCGTATTTATAAATATCTGCCTTTGTCCCATCGAAGTGCAGAAAGAAAGAATAGCCCTCCGGCAGTTTCTCCCCGGTT
>JAGAIK010000398.1 GCA_017626625.1 Roseburia sp. | reverse complement strand
CTCTAACACCCCTGCATCCGTCAGTCGGTTCAACAGGGTGGATTTTCCCGCATTGATATAGCCCACAATGGCTGCCACCGGAACCTGGCTCCGCTCCCGCCCTGCCCTTGTGATTTCCCGGTGCTGCCGCACTTCTTTTAATTCCCGATTCAGTTGGGCTATCCTGTTTTTTATCAGACGCCTGTCCATCTCTAGCTTTTTCTCACCGGGACCTCTGGTGCCGATGCCGCCGCCCAATCTTGACATGGAACGCCCCAGTCCGGTCAGGCGGCTCAAGCGGTACTTTAACTGTGCTAATTCCACCTGTATCTTTCCCTCGCTGGTGGTTGCCCTTGCCGCAAAAATATCAAGGATAATCAGGGTTCTGTCCATCACCTTGGTATTTAACATGGACTCTAAATTTTTCAACTGCGCCGGGGACAGCTCGTCATCACAGACAATTCCCGTGGCGCCGAGGGACTCTATCATTTCTGCGATTTCCTGCATCTTTCCGGTTCCCACGTAAGTGCCCGGATGGATAAGCTCCCTCCTTTGAATCAGTGTCCCCACCACGGCTGCTCCTGCCGTTTTCACCAGCTCTGCCAGTTCCGCCACCGAATCCTCGGCGTCATCCCCTTCCTGCTCGCTGACTCCCACCAGCACAACCTTTTCTTCCACTTCCTCTATTTCAAACAACTCCGGCATACGTTTCCTTTCTTTTTCACATTCCGTTTTCCCATCTGCACCCGTTCCCCTGTGCGGGATTTTACATCTGTGTCGACTGCTCTGTTTCTCCCTGCTCCGTGCTCTCCTGTGGTTCCGTTTCTGTCTCCGGTTCCGGAATTTCCTCTTTCATCTGACGGTTTTTCAGGAAAATATATTCTCTCTGGGCTGCCGCATCCTCCGGGCAAAGAGTAATGTACTCCTGCACCACTTCCCATGCCGTAGCAAAATCCCCGGAATATTCACAGGCAACAATCTGGTTCGACAAAAGCTCTGCCCGGTTGGTGACAGTTTCCATGGCAAGCCCCTGGTTAATATAATCTAATGCCGCCGCATAGTTGCCCTTTCCGATTTCAATTTCGGCTAACGCATTCATTGCCACGGAATCCGCTGCGCCGGAAGCCGTGTATGCCTGATAGTAGGTTTCCGCCTGCTCCATGTTTCCCTGGGCTTCGTATACCTGGGCGAGATAGAGGTTTGCCTCCTTGCTCTCCTTTTCAATGGCGGCTGTCAGTTCCTTTTCCGCATTGTCATACTGCCCCAACAGGTAGTAAATCTGCCCCCGGAATGCGAGATTTTCCCCGGAACTTCCCTTGATGTCAAAGGCTTTGTTTAAATATTCTTCCCCCTGTTCTTTCATATTATAAGCAGTGAGGTTTTCATAAATTCCGATGTAAAGCTGAAAATCATTTCCGTTATATTTCACCGCATTGTCAAAATCAGACAACGCCGTGTCGGTATCCCCCTTCTGCAAATTCAGGCAGCCCTTCAGATAATAGGCATTGCCGTCTTTTTCATTATAATCAATCAACGCCTGGTAGGTTTCTAATGCCCCTTCGGTGTCGCCGCTGGCG
>JAGAIK010000397.1 GCA_017626625.1 Roseburia sp. | reverse complement strand
TAAGCTCCTTACTCCTCTGCTTTCTCACCTTCTTCCGCACTTACCGGTTCTACACTGTAATTCTCTGAAATATAATACTGTCCGCCGATTTGCGTATCCGCAATCCGTTCCTTACTGTCTAAATCATTAAAATGCCACCACTCCGATGCCAAAGGCGTCAATTCCGCATTGGTACAATAATTTTGCAGTAAAATTGCCGGCTCATTCATGGTGTCCGACAGTTCGCAGTTTTCCCACTCGGTCTTTGAGGCAGACGATACCCCGGAACGAAATGTCACAGCAGCGGCGCTTAATTCGTGCATCGGCGTGGGCATAATATATTCGTCATATTCCAAAACGCCATAATATTTGTAGTCACCGCAGATTACCATCTCTTCCTCTATCACTTTCCCAAGGCTGACGTCCATTGCAACTCCCCGCTGGTGATTAGAAAGGCGGGTTGCAATAAACCAGCCGATAGACCAGGGTGCCTGATTTACCCCGTCACTTACTTTTTGATTCGACTGAACTAATGCACTGAAATTATCCACAATTTTCCTCTGCACTTCATAGGGACGGTATGTCTCGTAAATAATCAGTGTATTTCCGTCTTCTCTTGCCAAAAGCTGAGCTTTTGCAATCTTAGGCGCCATGGAATATAATACGGGCATAATATATTGCTCCATTTCATAGCGCCCGGTATACGTAAAACTTTCATACAGAACCTCCCCTGTAATATTGGGAATTTTCTCGCCCGAAGAGCGCAGCATGGATGCCGTTGCATTGTCATTAAAATAAATAATCGACGGTAAAATATCCGGTAAATTTATCATGCAATATTCATGCTTCACCCAGCCTTCCTGTTCCCCAAACCGGATATACCACCAGTCCCCTTCTTCCCTTAAAATCGTAAAACCCTCTCCTGCCAATACTTTTCCCTTTTCACTGTCCGGCACCTCTTTTTCTCCGAAAAGAGAAATATCGACTGCCGCATATCCGGTCGCCCCCTGAACAGGGAGTTCAAAATGATTTACTTCGTCTATATAAAAAGCTGCAGTTTTTCCCTCTATTTTTTCCGTCTCCGTATTCCTTATGACGATATCAGCGCTTTGTTCTTCTGCGGTATCCCCAGGAAGCGCGGATTTATTATTTTCTTTATCTCCGAGAACTATGACAGCAAGGATTCCTGCCGCACACAGAACCACTATGATATGTATCAACTGAAACAAATTATCTTTTTTTCTTCTCTTTTTCACCTAAGCACCTCCATAAAAAATCAAAATAGCCGGACACATACGCCTTAAAACCGAAGGGTAATTTCCTTCAATATAAAAAGGATTATCAGGTGCATTGGGTAAAAGATATAAAAGAACCATGAAACAGCCTTTGACTTTTTCCCCCTTTTACCGTTATACAGCGCCAATAACGGTATTGCCAGAAATATACCGAACTGATACCAATGGGGATATCCCTCATGCGCCCAGCCAAAATTGATAAACGTGGGTATGATATGAAACACAATGCCTATGATACTGAAGGCTATCATTTGCTGTTTAAAACGGTTATGATAAATGCCAAATCCAACAATCCATAGTACAGCAACATAATTCCAGTTAGCAGTAACGGCTAATGCGCAGCAAATTCCCAAAATCATTATCTTAACAACCGGGTGAAGTCTTTTTTCTTTCACGGCAGTCAAGGCGATTAATCCCAGCATTAATCCCCAAATAACGCTGGTAGCCTGGAAGAAATTGTACCTGAAGCATAAAACATATGGAATATGAGAAATCAGCGCAAACAGAAACAGCCGAAGCACATATTTTCCTCGGTTTGATGTATAATAATATCCCTCCGCTATGAAAAAACACATAATAGGAGCCACAATCCTTCCCGGTATTCTGAAAACAATCCCCGTCATCGTACCATGGTCTGCAAATAGCGCCATAAAATGGTCAAACAGCATTGCTATAATTGCAATCATCTTGAGCTGATTTGCATTTAATTGTATCTTTTGCACATTATTTCTCATTTTGTTCCTTACCTGTCACCAACTATAAACTTCGTTTTATTTCATAGTTGACATCCCTTCCTTTTTCTCGTACAATCTGTATGTTACAAAACGCTTTGTTCGATATCTATTGTAGCAATTCTACAGTTGGATTCAACAATCAAAATATCTCAGGTGTCCGATACGGGACATTTAAGCAAAAATGTACGGAGGTTCTATGGATAGACGACAGCAAAAAACAAAACAGGCGATTTTTGGAGCATTCAGCAGACTGCTTGAGAGAAAAAGCTTCGGGAATATTACGGTACAGGAAATTATAGATGAGGCAAACGTCGGCAGAAGCACCTTTTATGCCCATTTTGAAACAAAAGATGAATTGCTCAGGGAAATGTGCACCGACATATTTGAACATGTTTTTTCCGATGATTTAAGACAGGAAAGCAATCACGATTTTTCCCATTCAGACTATGATTTTGAAAAAGAGATTACCCACATTCTGTATCATTTACAAAGCAGTAAGAAACATTTAAAGGGTCTTTTTGCCTGTGAAAGCGGAGAACTTTTTATGAATTACCTAAAAGGATACCTTACGGAGATGTTTTCCGGTTATATTGAAAAAGAACCTCATCAGGCACCGACGGAATACCTTTTGCACATGATGGTCTGCAGTTTTACAGAAACCGTGCGCTATTGGATAGCAGAAGATAAAAAATACACCCCGGAGGAACTTACAACCTATTTTATGGAATATATACGCTAAAACCAACCGTGCGCCATGCGCCCCCGCTTCCCCAAACTGGACAAAACCACTCCAACTCCAGTTTTTCCGAAACCGCACAAAACCGCTGCAGACTCTGTTCTCCCAGAGTTGCAGCGGTTTTGTCTGATTTAACACCAGATAGATATCATCTTTTTTCAAATCGCAGCGCAGGGCTTACTCCGCAAACAACGGTGTAGAGTAATATCTGTCCCCGCTGTCCGGCAGCAGAGCCACGATGGTTTTCCCTTTAT
>JAGAIK010000396.1 GCA_017626625.1 Roseburia sp. | reverse complement strand
TTTTTGCGTCCACGATGGCTGAGGCTAAGCCCTCCACCGCATCTTCCGGCATGTTTAAGATATGGAACGCCAGACGCTGTGCAGATTTTGCACCGATGCCCGGCAATGCGGACAATTCCTGTATTAATTTACTGATTTGCCTGCTGTAATATTCCATGGTTTTCCTCTGCTTCCATTGTATCATCTCTGTTTTTGTAAGCCTTGTCTCAGATGATGCTTCCCTATTCAGGATGATGCTATTTTTCAGTATACACCCTTTCTATATTAATGGATTCGCATGATTTTTACAAGGTTCTTTTTCAGAAATGGCACAACCGTCCCCCTCCCATACGCAAATAACATGAAAATGATAAATTGAATATGAATTTGATATAAAAGTTCTTATGCAGTTTATATAACTAATATATCAAATGTCACTGTTACAGGACATTACAAAACATGGACAAAAGAAAGGATGAGAACAATTATGAAAAGAATGAAGCAGCTTCTCTCGTTTGCGCTATGTCTGATGCTGATTATCGGATTATTTCCGGCGCAGGCATCTGCAGGTGCAAAAAAGGCAGTCAGGTCCGTTACGGTCAGCAACGTGACCACCTCCACACTGGTCTTAAAGCCCGGACAGACCTTTAAGCTGAAAACAACCGTAAAGGTGACCGGAAAAGCCAGTAAAAAAGTTACTTACAGCAGCTCCAACAAAAAAGTTGCCACGGTAAGCAGCCAGGGAAAGATTACCGCCAAAAAGAAAGGCACTGCCAAGATTACCGTCAGAAGTGTTTTTAACAAAAGCCAAAAGGCAACCTTTAAACTAGTCGTCGGAACCCCCGTAAAGAAAATTATTTTAAAGAAGAAATCCATTACCGCATATGCCGGAAAAACTGTCACCTTAAAAGCTTCCGTCAATCCGTCAAATGCCAGTGTAAAAAAATTATCTTATAAAACCAGCAACAAAAAGGTTGCCACGGTAAACAAATCCGGTAAAATCACCTGTATCGCAGAAGGTACTGCAAAAATTACCGTGACTGCAACCGACGGCAGCAAGAAAAAAGCGGTCTGTAAGGTGACCGTGAAGAAAAATCCAAATGACACGGATTCCACCCCGGAACCTACCCCGGAACCGGAACCTGCCCCAGAGCCGCAGCCTACTCCGGAGCCATCTCCTTCCTCGGAGCCGCAGCCTACTCCGGAGCCATCTCCTTCCCCGGAACCTGCCCCGGAACCATCTCCTGATATTCCGGCAACGGATTTATCCTATGAGGGCTATGAGTTGAAATGGAGCGATGACTTTGAAGGAGATACCTTAGATTTAGACAACTGGAACGTGGAAACCCATCAGCCGGGCTGGGTAAATAATGAATTACAGGAGTATGTAAACTCTGACCAGAATATTTCCGTAAAGGACGGAAACCTGATTATCACTCCAGTTAAAACAGTAGCCGAGGACGGCACTGTCAGCTATACCTCCGGCAGAATCAATACCCAGAACAAACAGGATTTCACCTACGGTTTATTCGAGGTGAGAGCTAAGGTTCCTGCCGGACAGGGATATCTTCCCGCCTTCTGGATGATGCCTACAAACGAAAACCTCTATGGTCAGTGGCCCAGATGCGGTGAGATTGACATTATGGAGGTCATGGGACAAAATACAAAAAAAGCTTATGGTACGATTCATTTCGGCAATCCTCACAGTGAAAGCCAGGGAACCTGTGTCTTAGAGCAGGGCTCCTATTCCGATGAGTACCACACCTTTTCCTGCGAATGGGCGCCCGGCTCCATCAAATGGTACGTGGACGGAATACTTTACCATGAGGAAAACGACTGGTATTCCACCACAGTGGGACAAGGAACCATCACATATCCCGCTCCCTTTGACCAGCCGTTTTATATGATTTTGAATCTTGCAGTAGGCGGAAGCTGGGTGGGAAACCCCGATGACACAACCGATTTTGAACATGCCGCATTTGTTGTAGATTATGTCAAAGCCTACCAGAAGAGCAGCTATGATGAAAATGTGCAGAAACCGGAAAAAGAAGTAACTCTGCGCAATCCGGATGCCAACGGCAATTATGTAAACAACGGAAATTTTGCGCTGGCAGAAGACCTCACCGACGATAACGACTGGGTATTTATGACGGCTCTCGGCGGTGACGCAGCAGCCTCTATCGCTGACAACACGATGACCGTTAAAACCACTGAGCAGGGCACCGTAGATTACAGTGTACAGTTGGTTCAGGCGGGCATTCCCTTCGAGAAGGGAGCTACTTATCAGGTTTCTTTTGATGCCTGCGCTGCTTCCGACCGAAGCATGAAAACTGCCATCAAGGCTCCTGACCACGGTTATTCCGAGTACATGCCTTCAAAAACCGTGACACTGACAACGGAAAAACAAAACTTTTCTTATGAATTTAAGATGACCTCCGATTCCGATGCAAACGGCAGACTGGAATTTAATATGGGCGCAGCAGGTTCCACTGCGGATATCTATATCAGCAATGTGTCCATCAAAAAAATTAAGGAAGCAGACCCCAACGAAAAAGAAGTGAAAACCATTTTAGCCGACGGCAATTATGTATACAACGGAAGTTTCCGGGAAGGCACCAACCGTCTTGGCTATTGGGAAATCACAAACCAGGCGGATGCGGAAATTTTTGTTACCAATACCAACAACCTGCGCCGCTTAAAAGTCACCGTCACCAGCGATGCCTCCCAACAGGACAGCGTCATTGTGGGACAGTCCGATTTAGCTTTCACGGAAGGAAAAGCCTATGAGTTAAGCTTTGACGCTGAGGCAGATACCCAAAAGCCTATGACCGTCATTGTGGGCGGC
>JAGAIK010000395.1 GCA_017626625.1 Roseburia sp. | reverse complement strand
CTCTTTCATCGCCTTATCCCAGCTTGCCATGGTAATATCCGCACCAAACTGTCCCTCGGTGGCAGGCGCTGCCATCGCATAAACCCTCTTGCCGGCTTTGATTGCGTTAATGACATCCACGATGAAGGTCTTAGAACCGATGGCTCCGAAAGGACAACTGTGAATACATTTTCCGCAGCGGATACATTTATCCTTGTCGATTACGGAAATACCGTTCTCGTCGTATGTAATCGCATTTACCGGACAACTGAATTTACATGGCCTCTTTAAATGTGCAATGGCATTGTAAGGACAGGCCTGGGCACATTTTCCGCACTCCTTACATTTGGACGCATCAATGTGGGAACGGTGTCTGCCTGGCTCGATGGCACCGAATTTACAGGCATTGATACAAGCTTTGCCGATACAGTTCTGGCAGTTCTCCGTTACGGTGTAACTGGAAATCGGACAGTCCTCACAGGCAGAACTGATAACCTGAATGATATTTCCGTCATCTACAGGTCCCGGAGCCTTACCCTCTGCCAGTCTTACCCTCTGGCGGATAATCTCCCTCTCTTTATAAATACAACAGCGAAACTGCGGTGTGGGACCGGGAATTAACTCCACCGCAATGTGGTCTCTCTTGGCATCCAATTCGCCCGCAAATGCCAGTTTTGCCACTTCATACAGCACGTCATGTTTGATTCTAATCACATTCTCATCAGCATACATCGTGTTTTACCTCGCTCACTCTCTTGTTAATTTTTTAACCATTTACAACATTATAGCCTATCTGTATGGAATTTCAAGAGGTTCGCTTGTTTTTATTGAGAAACATACAGGATTATTGAGAACAGAAAAATGCCGCGCAAAGCAGATGACATTTTGCCTGTCAAAAGCCCTGCACGGCATTTTTACAGAGGTATGCTGTTTTCGTTTAGTCCAGCAGATTCTGCATACTCTTTAAGCTGATAACCAGAGTGGAAGTATTGTGCAGCAGCGCTGAAGTCGTGGGGGCAATCACACCGCCGACACCGAGAAGAATCAAGCCCGTATTAAAGCCCACAATCCTCCGGTAGTTTTTGTGAATCCGCTTCATCAGCCCGTCGCTGATACATTTTAACGTCACAATCTGGTACAAATCGTCAGCGCCTATGGTAATATCCGCAATCTCCCTTGCAATCTCCGCACCGTCGCTGATGGCGATTCCCACGTCCGCAGCGGAAAGCGCCGGGGAATCGTTGATACCGTCCCCTATCATGATGACTTTCCTGCCTGCCGCTTTCTCCCGCTCCACAAAGCCCGCCTTATCCTCCGGCAGCACCTCGGAATAATACTCGTCCACGCCCACCTTTGCCGCAATGGCTGCCGCAGTGCGCTCGCTGTCCCCCGTCATCATGACGATTTTGGAAAGCCCCGCCTTCCGCAGGGAACGAATCACAGCCTCTGCCTCCTGCCGCAGCGGGTCCTCAATGCAAATGACGGCTGCAAGCTCATTTTCTATGGCAAGGTACAGATGGGAATATTCCTCCGGAAGGGATTCAAACAGTTCCTGCCTGCCCTCCGGTATCACACAGTTTTCATCTTCAAATACAAAATGGTAGCTGCCGATGACCGCTTTCTTCTCTCCGATGGTGGTGGAAATGCCGTGCGCCACCACATATTCCACTTTTGAGTGCATTTCCTCATGGTCTAACTTGCGCTCCTTTGCCGCATCCACCACGGCTTTCGCCATGGAATGGGGAAAATGCTCCTCCATACACGCCGCAATCCGAAGCAGTTCCTCCGGGCTCTCCCCGTTGAAAGAAACCACTTGCGCCACAGTGGGCTTTGCCTTTGTCAGCGTACCTGTCTTATCGAAAACAATGGTGTCCGCCTCTGCCACTGCCTCTAAGAATTTTCCTCCCTTTACCGTGATATGGTAAAGGCTTGCCTCCCGGATTGCCGAGAGTACGGAAATCGGCATGGCAAGCTTTAGGGCGCAGGAAAAATCCACCATCAGGACAGACAGCGCCCGGGTGACATTCCTGGTGAAAAGATAGGTCAGCGCCGTTCCTCCTAAGGTATAGGGCACCAGACGGTCCGCTAAATGCTCTGCTTTGCCCTCTACGGCGGATTTTAATTTTTCTGTTTCCTCTATCATTGCTGCAATCTTTTCATAACGGCTGCTGCCGCCGGTTGCCTTTACCTGAATGGTCAGTTCTCCCTCTTCCACCACAGTGCCGGCATAGACCAACGCTTCCGCCGCCTTGCGCACCGGGACAGACTCACCCGTCAGGGACGCCTGGTTTACCATTGCCTCCCCCTCTGTCACAACGCCGTCAAAGGGAATCAGATTTCCCATATGAACCACCACACAGTCTCCCTCGGCGATGTCGGAGGCAGCCACAAGGACTTCCTGTCCCTCCCGCTTCAGCCAGACTTTTCCCACCTGCAGCGACATAGTTCTAGCCAAATCCTCCACGGATTTTTTGTGGGTCCACTCTTCTAACAGTTCCCCGATGCCTAGCAGGAACATCACGGAGCCTGCCGTCTCAAAGTCCTTTCTTAAGACAGACACTCCGATGGCGGTGGCGTCAAGTACCGGGACTTCTAATTTCCGGTGCCACAGGGTTTTTAAACCGTGATACAGGTATTTTAAGGATTTTACCGTGATAATGCAGGAACGTATCTGCATGGGCAGCAGCCATTTTCCCAGATAGCGGCGTACCACACGGAATACCAGTTTTTCCTGGTAAGAGGCGTTTAGTTCCCTGCCGGAGTTTTCGATAAGCTCTGTGGGGACAGATGCCTTCTCATAGGAAAACTGCTGCAATTTCTGCAAAATATCCGCCCTGTCGCCAACGTAGGAGATGACTGCGTCTCCGGTTCTCTCGTATACTTTGGCGAAGGTGACATATTTCTGGCTATGAAGAAAATATAACAGTGTGTCCGCCTGGGCATAACTCATCCTGTGCTGGCAGATGTGGATTCGGATTCTGCCCTTTATTTCGTGTTTAATTACAAATTTCATGGTATGAAGTTCTCCTTTTCAGCTATAAAAAGAGTTGCTACAGAATATTTCACTCTGGTGCAACTCTTTTTCACTCTGCCTTATTCTGTTGCTTCTGCGTCTTCCTCGGAAGCTTCAAAAGCGGCTGCCTCTGCTTCTGCTGCACGCTCTTCGTTGATTACTTTTGCTTCTGCATAGATGTCCTCTGCATTTTCCTGTACCGTGCTGACGGTTTTCATCACACAGTCCTTTGCACGCAGGGCTGCTGCGGTGCAGTTGGTATATACTTTTTTGGCATCCTTGCTGGATAAGACCTTTACTCCGGCAGTTCCGAACAGCACACCGGCTGCGAAAATTCCTGTTTTCTTCCAATTAATAAATTTCAAACACTCTAACATTTTATGTACCTCCTTATTTGTGTTTGTATCCTGTATATAGTGTCATAACGAGACATACAACCATTGCCCAAGCCCAAAATTTATGATTTTTCATGCTTTCCTCCCTGCATACGCTTATTTTTTCTCATTTCTGAGACATTTTATGACATGGTTTATACTTTATGATACTACAGAAAAAAACATTTTCCAGCCTTTTCTTCTTATTGAAATATTTTCTCATTTACAGCAATATTGTTATGTCAGGCATGAACTTTTTTCCTATTCATGCAGCCTGCGGATAATCTTGTAAATCACTTCATTTTCCGTTACTAAAGGCTTCTTATGGGCGAAAAAGATAATGCCTTCCGTGGGTGCAATAATCTGCGACAGCACCTCCCCCTCAAAGGGATGGAGGATTTCCGCTAACACGTCTCCCATATGCACTTCCTCGCCGGGGTGCTTTAGCCTGCGGTAAATGCCGCCCACATTGGTTTTAATCTGCCGCAGCTCTTCCTCCGCAATCACCGTGGCAATGTAGCCGCTGTGGTTGTGGTAACGCAGGATTCCCATTCTGGTCAAAAAGCGCAGCACCGCCGCCACCGCCTGTCTCGCCGACGCCTCGTCCACCTCATCCGTCTCATTGGTATAAATGGAAAAAGCATTGGTGTCCCACACCTGCCAGTTGTAATTGAGAGTGGTGGTATCTATGGGGCGGGGTTTGCGTATCACCACGTAGGGCAGCCCGAACAGGCTGGCAAGGCTGGCGCTCTGTTTTCCCGTGTCCATCATGCGCACATGGGGGATAAAATCTCCCGGCATATAAAAGCTGGCAAACTGGATTCCGTAATCATAGTTTTTCACTTCCTCAAACACCCCTGCCGCAATCCGCTGGGTGGTTTCCCCTAAATCATACCCCGGAAACATGCGGTTCACGTCGGTGTTATCCACCGCCCAGAACCGTTTCCCGATATTCATGGAATGGTGGCTGACGGAAGGAATCACGGTGATTTCATTGCCGGAAACGATGGCTCCCGACGCCTCAAGCTCCGTCAGCTTCTTAATAAGCTGGGAGCAGACGTAAAGCTGCTGCACCTCATTTCCCCGAATGCTGCCGACGATACATGCCGCCTTTTTCCCGTGTCCGAAGCGGTAAGCAGTCACTTTCATTTCCTCCCGGTAAGGGGAGGATAAGGAATAAATCACTTCTTTTCTCATGCCATCTCTTCCTCCCTGTCCTCTTTTCCCCCTAAAATTCTCCCCAGGAGAGAACCGCTGTACACAACGGGGTATTCTCTTCTGGTAAATACCATTCCGGCAATGGGCGCTTCTATGACTTCCTCCACGTCCCCGGTCAGGGGATTTAAAATCTGTCCCAGTTCGTCCCCGGTTTCCACCATGTCCCCGATTTCTACCATGGGAAGAAAAATCCCGGCTTTTTCCGCATTTAAATACCCCACTGCCCGGTCGGAGGAAACGATGGGCTCTTTTACCTGCTCCACCTCTCCCTCCCAGATGCCAAGCTCTTTCATAAGGTTTAACAAGCCCGCCACCAGTTGGTAGCCATATGCCTTCGTAATGCGCATACCGACCCCCATTTCCACCACAAGGGTGGGTACGCCGATTTTATTTAAGCTGTAGGCAAGGGTGGATTCTAAAACGGTGGCATTGCTGTGCACCCAGACAAAATCCACGTTAATCATTTTGCCATAGGGCACCAGTTTTTCAGCGGTTTCCTCGTTAATGCGCACCTGGGGCATCTCCATCAGAAAAATATTGCTGGCATGGATATCCACACACATATCCGCTCCCGCCATATCGTCCACGATGTGCTTTGCCAGTGTCTCCATCATGGGACCTTCCTCCGTTCCCGGAAAAATCCGGTTCATGTCCAAATCAAACATGGGAACGCCCCGGGAAATGGAATCGATTCCTAAGGGATTTAAGGCGGGGTACACGTCCACAATGCCCTTGACATATTCCGGCTGGGCTTTTAAACGGCGCAGCAGCTCATAACAGACAAACTGCCCCTCTAGCTCGTCCCCGTGGGTGCCCGTCACCACGCAGATACGTTTTTCCTTTCCGGTGGGATGTAAGGGCAGCACCCGGTGTTTCCTTATCCGAAGGTGCTCCTCCACCGGAAGCTCCATGGCTGATACTGTTTCTATCATAACAAATTGTTTCCCCTTTCGTCCGAATCTTTTTCTATCCTTTCCACATGGACAAAAACTTCCTGCCTCTGGACAGCGTCCCCTAAGAAACGCCCCTTGTCCAGCACGCAGTCCTTATAATCCCGTCCATGCGCCAGTTTGATGTAGTAATCGTCCACATGTAAATTATTAGTGGGGTCTAGGGCATACCAGCCCTCTCCCGTGTAAATCTCTACCCAGGCGTGGGTTGCTCCCTCCCCTATCATCATTCCATTGACGTAACGCGCCGGAATCCCTCTGTGGCGCAGCAATGCAATCATGATATGGGCGTAGTCCTGGCACACCCCTTTCCCGATGCAAAGTGCTTCCTCCGCCGTCGTATGTATATCCGTGACGCCCGGTGCATAGGGGAAATGCTCATAGAGAAATCCCATCACCCGGACTGCCTCCGCCAGATTGGTGCCTTCCCGCTCCCCTAACTGCATAGAAAGCTGCTCAAGCTCCGTTCCCCAACGGGTATAGTCCGAGGGGTAACGGTACATGGGGTGCAGCGGCTCCTCCATCTGCCTCATGCCCGTTACTTCTGCGGTTCCCCGCACCTCATAGCCGAAGGTTTCATGGGGCTCCCTGCAGTGCCCCACATATTTTTTATTGCCGAAACCGTCCCGGACTTCGTCTAAGCAGTCCGTGGGGGTTACGCTGCTGCTTAGGGTAAGGATTTTCTGGTTTCCCGTATCCTGGGGCAGGCAGCGGAGGGCAAAGTAATGCTCCCACACCGGTTTGGAAAAAGAAAGTGTCATGCGGTATACAAATTTCAGTCTGTTCATATCACCTTTGTGCTATCTCACCTCGATGATTCCTCCAAGGTAACACAGCGCCTCCTGATACTCAGTTTTCCAGTCCGCTCTCCGGTTCATCATTTCCGTAAGGCGGTCCAGATATTCCATATTATAACACATATGGGTCTTTTGGATACGGTGAACTAACTTATTAAACTCTTTTTCGATATCTTTCATATTATAATTCAGGCGGATATAGAGGTCTAAACGCTCCACATATTTTCCGCATTTCATAATGTTCCGGCAGTCCTCCATTTCCACATAATCGTCGGCACAGCCCCAGAACGCCAGCAGATAATCCAACACCGGCTGCAAATCAAACACCGGCGCCGTGGTGCCCGCTCCCGCTTCGATGGTATCTAGTGCCAACTGTATGTAGGAAAGCACCGTACTGCTGATTTCCTCCCGCAGAACAATGGCGTTGTCGTAGGCGCGGTTCATGTTGGAAATGAGGGAATCCGGATTTTCCTTCTCAAAAAGATAGGAGGACACAAACTGCTTATTGGAAGTATAAATATCAGGAATATTCAGCCTTTCACAGTAGTCCCGGTAAGCTCCCTCCGGACTTTCAATCAGGCAGTCATAAATTTTGAAAAAGTTCCGCAGCGTGGTATACACCCTCTCCGTATAACGTCCCAGCCAGTATAAGTGGTCTAATTTTTCTAACGAGATAATACCCATGTATCTTTAAATCCTCCTCCCTGTGATGAATTAACGACAAATGAATCCGGATTTCTGGAAAAACGGGTCAGCCCGCTCGCCCAGACTTTTGTTTCCTCCCCGGAAAGCACAAAGGCACGCAAATCCGCCTTCCTGGGTACCGGCTCATCCCCCTCCATAATGTTCATATCCTGGAAGTCAATGACCTCCTGAGCAATGAAACGGCGGGATTCCTTTTCTATCAGATGCTTCATTTCCGCTAATTTTTCCCTTGAAAGCTCATTGCCGAAAATAACGCCGTAGCCGCCTGCCTCCGCCACATCTTTTACCACCAGTTTTTCTAAATTGTCCAGGACATATTTTCTGTCCTCTTCATAAAACGGCAGATAAGTGGGAGCATTCTTTAACACCGGCTCCTCGCCGAGATAGTATTTCACCATTTTCGGCACAAAATAATAAAGTCCCTTGTCGTCCGCCACACCGTTGCCCGGTGCATTGACAATGGCAACATGACCGCTGCGGTAAACGTCCATAATGCCCGGCACGCCGATTAAGGATTCCGGCAAAAAGGTCATGGGGTCTAAATATTCATCGGAAATCCTGCGGTAAATGACGCCCACCTGCTGTTTTTTCCCGCGGTAATCCCGGAAATACAGGTAATTGTCCTCCACAAATAAATCCGTACACATGGCAAGCTCGCTGTCGGTGCGCTCCGCAAGATAGGAATGTTCAAAGTAAGCTGCATTGTACCGCCCCGGCGTCATAATCACGGGAACGCCTCCGGTATTTACATACGCCATCACTTCCTTTAGCATCTTCGCATAATTGCGGTTGTCTACGATGGGGTTGTTCCGAAAGGTTTCCGGGGACGCCTGCCTGCATATTTCCCTGGCAATCATGGGATAAGACGCCCCGGAGGGGATTCTCAGGTTATCCTCTAAAATATACCATTCCCCGTCTTTTCCCAGCACCAAATCAATGCCGGAAATGTGGCTGTGAATTTTTTTCGGCGGCGTCATGCCCTCGCACTCCGGCAGATAGCCCGAAGAAGAGAACACAAATTCCTCCGGCACCACCCCGTCCTTAATGATTTTTTTCTCCCCGTAGATGTCCTCCAAAAACAGGTTCAGGGCGTTTACCCTCTGAATCAGTCCCTTTTCCAGATATAAAAACTGTTCATGGGAAATCACCCTCGGAATGGCATCGAAGGGAAATAACTGCTCGTGAAATGTGCCGTTTTTGTACAGTCCAAATTTGACTCCGTACCTCGCTAACAATCGGTTAATTCCTTCTGTATGGTCTATCAGCTCTCTCATACTTATTCCTCCTCACTGATAGGGACGCGCGGTGTGCCTGCTATGCAAATCGCATCCTGATACATAGAATATTTTTCTCCTATGAATCACAAAAGCGCTCAGAACTCTGTTCTAAGCGCCTTTGCTTCCCTCGTATTTTACAATTATCTTACTACAGGGAAATTTATCTGTCAACTTCTTTTTCTGTCTGATAGGAATCTTCCTCTTCCTCACCCTTGTGATGGTCCATTCTCCAAGCCCAGATGGCTACCACCACAACAATGACTCCCATAACGCCGACTAAAATATCCTGAAACATCATTTTCACCTCCATGCCCTTAGTTTAGCATGGAGCGACAGGATTTTCTTCTTTCCGCCAAAAATCTTAACACAACCTTTACCCGGCGACGGACAACCACAGACACCTTTCTTTATTGCTCCAAATCACAACGCAGCCTTACCTGGGGAGGATACCTGTCATCGTGTATCCCAATTTCGCCACCGTCATGCGAATGTCCGCTTCCTCCATAGGGTTCTTGGTATAGAGCAGCAGCTCCTTTTTCTTTAAATCCACCCGCGCCCAGGCGCCCGCTTTCTCATTGAACGCGTTTTCCACCCGCAGCTTGCAGTTCTTACAGGTCATTCCCTCAATCCCCACCTTTTTCTGATAGGGATAATGCGCCGGATTCTTATCCTCCACCTCCACTTTATTCACCTTATCTCCGCCGCTGCCGCAGCAGCCTTCGGACAGCTTTTTGGCATAACTTTTTATGGAAAAAATACAAATTAAAATCAATGCGCATACAATAACCGCTGTTGCCATATTTTTTCTCTCCCTTCCTCTTTTTGTTAGTTTTATCTAACCACTAGAATACACCTGTTCTTTCAAAATGGGAACCATTCTTAATGAAACTTTTTCTCAATAGCCCATTCGAAATTTACCGAAAACTTTTTCGTGATTTCGTTGACAAACCGGGAAAATATTGCCATAATTTTCTATAAAGAAGTATCTTGCAAAAGAGGTGTACAGGAATGGATAAACAGTTACAAAAATTAGCCTATCAGATAGAGCATCAATTTCTTTTCACCGTGCTGCGGCACGGACTTGCCATGATGATTCCCTTCATCTTAGCAGGCGGTGTCGCCAATGCGCTGATGAATTTTCCGATACCCGCCTATCAGGACTTTTTGCTCTCTGAACAATTTTCCTGGCTTTATTCCATCTTAGACAATATTTATCAGGGAACCTTTGGTTTGTTTTCCCTTGCCATGGTCATCGCCTTAAGCATTAGCTTTGCCATGGAAAAAAACGAGCCTATCGACAAGGCTGCCCTCTATGTCATTGTTTCCCTCGGTGCCTACGGTGCGCAGCTTAACATCGGCAGTTCCCATTTCAGCATGAAAAACGTGGGCGTAACCGGATGTTTTGCTGCTCTGGTGGTAACGCTTTTTTCCTGTTTCCTGTATTCGAAATTAAAAAATCTTTCCTGCCTGTCGCTTCAAAACTACACCTCCGGCATGGAAAGTATCTGTGCCGGTGCCATCGGGACTATTTTTCCACTGGCGCTTACGGTAGGAATCATCGCCCTGTTAAACCAGGGGCTGGTCTATTTTTTCGGCGTCTACAGTCTGCATGAGCTTGCTTCTAATGCCGCCTGCAGCGTTTTTGAGAATTTAAAGCCGGGCTTTGCCTCCGGTTTCCTGTACACGGTACTGCTCCATGTCTTATGGTTTTTCGGTTTTCACGGAAGCCATATTTTAGAGCCGGTGGCGCAGACCACCTTCGCCTTTGACAGCAGTTCCACAGAAATCTTTTCCAAAAGTTTTTTTGATACCTATGTGGTGATGGGCGGCTGCGGCACTACCATCTGCGTCCTTCTTGTCCTGCTGTTCTTTTTCCGCAAAAACCATCTGCACAACCTGGCAAAGGCAGCTTCCTTTACCGTTATTTTTAACCTGAATGAAGTACTGAATTTTGGTATTCCCATCATCTTAAACCCCATACTGGCAATTCCCTTCCTGCTGACTCCGGTTTTGTGCTACACCATTTCCTATGGCGCCACTGCCCTTGGGCTTGTGCCCCCGGTACAGCAGGAAATTATATGGAGCACCCCGGTGATTTTCAGCGGCTACCTTGCCACCGGCTCCATCCGGGGCAGTCTGCTGCAGATTGTCTGCATTTGTATGGGCATGGCAATTTACCTGCCCTTCCTGAAACTCCATAAGAAAACCCAGGAAATGTATGCCAAAGAACAGCTTGCGCTTCTTGTGAAGGAACTGCAGACCCTTGAGGAAGAAAACGAGACGCCGAATTTCTTAAACCGCATGGACCGCATGGGCCTTATCGCAAGAATGCTGCTCTCTGATTTAAAATCCGCCATCGCCAAAAAGGAGCTGTATCTGCTCTACCAGCCCCAGATGGACAATAAGGGACACTGTATCGGTGCGGAGGCGCTGCTGCGGTGGAAGCATCCGCTTTACGGTTTTATTTATCCGCCTTTGATTATTTACCTGGCAAAGGAGGGGAAAATCCTTCCCGACCTGGAACGGCAACTGATTGATATGGCAGGCAATGCCATTCGGGAGACGTCGCAGCAGTATGACGGCGAGTTTAAGATTTCCGTCAATATTACCTCGAAATCTCTGCTATGGGATATTGAGGGCTGTATTGATGAATGCCTGAAAAAATACGATATTCCGGCGGAGAAGCTTTGGTTGGAGATTACGGAACAGGATATTTTAACCAATACCGATTTGGTCATCCACAAGCTCAGCCATCTAAAACAGTTGGGACATACGCTGCTGATTGACGATTTCGGGATGGGGCATACCTCCCTGCTTTATTTGCAGTCTAACTACTTTAATGTGGTGAAGCTGGACGGTTCGCTGGTGAAGAAGATGTTGGAGAGCAAGACAAGTCAGAAGATTATTTCTTCGATTGTGGAACTGGGGCAGGAGCTCAATATTGATGTGATTGCGGAATATGTGGAGACGGAGGAGCACAGGCGGATGTTAGAGGAATTGGGGTGCCACTGGTATCAGGGGTATTTGTTTAGTAAGCCGGTGGAGTTGGGGGAGTTTATTACGTATTTGAAGGAGCATCCGGAATGTTAGGAAATGGGACGGCGGAAGGCTGGGAAGTGGATTCGGAGGCTGTGGAGGCAGATTGCACCCAGGGGGCGCTGGTTTTGTTCCGATGTCCAGAGATAAGATGTTCTAAGAAATCTGTATAGAAGTTGTGGTCAGG
>JAGAIK010000036.1 GCA_017626625.1 Roseburia sp. | reverse complement strand
ATCATGAAGCAGCACCCGGTGTATGGTTATGAGCTGATTAAGGACCGGAACGATTTCGGACCTGCCGTGTCCTTAGGCGTGCTGCAGCACCACGAAAAAATCAACGGCACCGGCTACCCCATGAAAATGCCTGCCGAAAAAATCTGCCCCTATGCAAAAATTTTATCCGTGGCGGATATTTACGACGCACTGGTGACGGAGCGCCCCTACAAAGCTGCTTTCTCCCAGCGTGACGCCGTGGAAATGATTATGTCCATGACCGCCGAGCTGGATATGAACGCCATGAAAAGCTTCCTGGAAAGTATGATTTTATACCCGGTGGACACCATCGTGGAACTGAGCAACGGTGAGAGTGCAAAGGTGGTGAAAAATAATCCCCACTATATCTTAAGACCTGTGGTGGTGGGGCTTACCAGCGGAACCGTCTACGATTTAGGCGGGGACTTAAATTGTGCCAATATCATTATCCGGTAGACGGTACTTTTCCAAATCCTTTCCGGCATAGGATTTCGCCCCGGCAATATTCATACCGTGAAAACGTTTAAATTCATGAAGCAGATGCGCCTGGTCCACGTAGCCGTATTTGTGCACTGCTTCTGTCACCTGAAAATCCGGCTGGCATAAAATATCATTCCACAAATACTGGTAGCGGATTAGGGAGGACAGCCGTTTTGGAGAAATTCCCATATTTTCCAGAAACAGCCGTTCTAACTGCCTGCTGCTGGTGTGGACTTCCTTCGAAAGATGTCCAATCTCCAGAGTTCCCCGATGCAGCATTATCTGTTCTAAGCCCTCCATCACCAGTGGGTTCTGCCGTTCTAGGTGAAGGTGTTCGAACAAATACCGCTCCGCTGCAAAAATTCTGTCCTCTATCCGCACGCAGTCAAAAAGCAGCGGCTCCAATGCCTTTTTTAAACCTGCAAAATGGCAGTCTAAGTCAAAGGCTTTATTTCGTGTGTCTTTCATGGTATCTTCTGCAAACAGGACAGCGCTCCATACATAAAAACGGATAGCGAAGGTGGAAAGCAGGTTTTCTTCCACGGGCGCATGAGAAACAAAGGGGCGGTCGTCTACGCCGCAGAAATGGGATGCTATGCGGTTGTCTGTGAAATTCACATGGAAAATGATGTCAACGCAGGTGTCCGGCGTTACCAGAGTTTCGGCTGGCTGTTCTGTACGGTGCTGACGGTAGGGGAGGCGGCTGCCCCAGAAGCATTGGATGTAGGGCTTTAATGCTTCGCAGGGGGGAAACTCCATATAAGTTTCACTGTTGGCAAAGGGGGAGGCGGTTTTGGGGGTGTATATTTTATGTAGCTGCATAGGGGGCTCTCTTTTCTGGGGGAGGGGGCAAGTTATCTGTTACAATATATTCGCAGTCTCTATGGCAAAGGGGATTTCTGCGCAGGGACGCTTGGAAGGGCAGGGGGTGTGTGTCAGACACGCTCTCGCTCCCCAACAAACGCAGCGGATGCTAAGCGCGAAACCACCGCGCTAAGCACCGGCGGTCTTGTAAGGGTCT
>JAGAIK010000394.1 GCA_017626625.1 Roseburia sp. | reverse complement strand
GCAACCAGACTTAAGACAAAAGTAATGATATTTTTGCCCATAAGCTCCACCCAGATACTTAAGACAGAACCGAAGTAAAATGTGGGTTCAATCTCCACAGAACTCTCATAGACCGGGGTAATAGTAACCCTGAAATCTGCTCCTGCGTCACTGGCGTAGACCGGGATGGTATGCCAGTTGTTTCCGGGAGTTTTTCCGAACAGATTATCCTCGCTTGGGGCGATACGGTAAATGCAGTTGTCGTTGACATACACTGTCACGTTCTGATGTACCGTGTAGAAAATCAGGGTTTTCCCGTTTTCCGGCAAATCATTAAAATGAAAATGGTATTCTGTTTTCACGCCTGCGGGGGCGGAGGTATCCTCTATGGTACGCGCGGAATAATCCATCAGTATTTCGTAGCCTGTATAGGGACGGACTTCTAAAACATCATTCTTTAACTGGGTCGCTGTCAGCAACAGGACAAACATGAGCAGGAGGCCGCAAATGATATAGGATATATGGACGAATCGTTTCAGCATGAATAGCATACTCCTTCCTGGCGGTTCGAATGGTAGCGCTTACTTTAGTACCATTCTAACATATTTTTTCAGAAGATATATCATTATTTTTCAAAAAGTAGAAGAAAATCGTCTGTTTCTTCCTATTGTATTCCCAGGTCAAAAGAAGTATCATATCTATATCACAGTGCCGATGCGGTACGGCGAAACAGATAAATTAATTTTCAGGGGGAGTAAAGACATGAGATACCGGTTAGAAAATCAACAATTTGAAGTGGAAATCGATTCCTTTGGAGCGGAGTTAAAGGCGGTCACAAGAAAAAGCGACGGCAGGAATTATCTGTGGTACGCAGATGAAACATACTGGGGCAGGACCTCCCCGGTGCTCTTTCCCTTTGTGGGGGCGCCGAAGAACAAGGAATACCGTTATGACGGCAAAACATACGTCATGGGACAGCACGGCTTTGCCAGGGATATGGAATTTACCCTGGAAAAACAGGAAGAAAACCGTATCTGGTTTTTCTTAAATTCCACAGAGGAAACCCTGGAGAAATATCCGTTCACTTTCTGCCTGCACATCGGTTATGAGCTGGCGGAAAACGAGGTAAAGGTATTCTGGAGAGTGGAAAATACCGGCAGCAGGGAAATGTATTTTTCCATCGGCGCACATCCGGCATTTCTCTGCCCAGTAAACGGGGAGGAGGATAAGCTGGGATACGGGCTGCATTTCGGCGGGCTGACGGACGTCATTCACCATCACGGGAACACGCCGGAGGGCATGGCGGTGATGGAGGATGAGGTGCTTCCCTTAGACAATGGCAAAGTAACCTTTACACCGGGATTTTTTGACAAATGCACCTACATGGTGGAGGGAAAGCAGACCGGGGAGGTTTCCCTGTTAGATAAGGAGGGAAATCCTTACGTGACCGTGTTATTTGATACGCCTCTTTTTGCGGTCTGGTCGCCGGAGGGGAAAAATGCGCCTTTCGTCTGTATTGAGCCATGGTACGGAAGATGCGATGCGGTGGATTTCTGCGGTACGTTAGAGGAACGGGATTATGAGAATAAACTGTCCGCCGGGGAGGAATTTGCGGCAGAATACCGGATGCAGTTTTTATAGGCTGGGACTGGTGACGCAGACAGCGGAGATTGTGCCACAGAAGCATAGTCCCCGCTGTTTCTGCATATATTTTTCATATATCCTTAAGGCAGGTAAAAGGTCATGGTGAATTTACAAAATAAAATGAAGGCAAGAGATGCAAAAGGAAACCCGGCACGTGCGATTTTTCTGTCGGTCTTTGTCATGTTTATTGTCAGCGGGCTGCAGCTTCTGTTTCTGGCAATGCTGCTCTACAAGATGGATTTGAGCGAGGAAGCGGTGAAAATCGGGATTGTGGTGAT
>JAGAIK010000393.1 GCA_017626625.1 Roseburia sp. | reverse complement strand
TATTATAGAGGTTTTTCTCCCGTTGTCAAGCTTTTTTCATTGATTTTTCACATTTTTTCTATATAATATTCTTTATGCACTACGCAAGAAAAGTTTGAAAAGAGGAAAAAAATGAGACAAAAATTACTCTGGGTTTTATTTGCCCTGACCCCCTTTACCCTGGCTGCCTGCGGCTCTTCCGGCGGTGATGGCAGCGGCTCTGCCTATTCCGACGATGCCTACGGAGCAGTCACCCTATGCGGCTACAAAAATCTGTCCGCCACCAAAAGCATCTATCCTGTCACAGACCAGGATATTCAGTCAGAAATCGAGACGATGCTGTACGACCATGCGGAATATAACGAATCCGACGGTCCCTCCGAAAACGGCGACAGCATTACCGCTGACTTAACCGCTGAAAAAGACGGCGAAACGCTCTTTTCCTATACCGGGGACGACAGCTATGAGATTTATCTCGGTTCGGAGGAGTTCGGCAGTGAATTTGACGAGAAATTAACGGGTGTCTCCGTAGGGGACGAGCTTTCCTTCTCCGTCACCTACGATGCGGATTTCTATCTCGAAGACCTTGCCGGCAGCGATGTTACTTACAACGTCACTGTCCTTGGCATTACCAAAGAGACGATACCGGAATTAACCGACGATTTTATCACAGATACCTTAGGCTATGAATCAAGGGATACCTTAGAAAAGGAAGTCCGCGCTGATTTAGAAAGCGATAACGAAGCCAACAGCACCTATGAACTGCGGGAGAACCTGCTGCAGCAGGTGATTGACGGCTCTACCTTTGACAGCTACTCCCAGGATTTATATGACGGCTATGCCGCCGGAGTGGAAGCGAACTATGAGAGCTATGCGGAAATGTTCGGCTGTGAGAGTGTGGAGGAAGTCTATGATTTATTTGAACTGACTGAGGAAGATATTGAAAAAGAAATTATCACTCAGGTGTACCGCACCATTATCGTCCACGCCATCTCCGACGCAGAAAAATTAGAGCTCTCCGACAAGGAATACCAGGAAGGCTTAGAACGCTACACGGAAGAAGTCGGCTATGAAACCACCGACGAGCTGTTGGCAGACTACGATGAGGATTCTCTGCGGGAATGGATTTTAGAGGATAAGGTTTTAGATTTCCTGGAGAAACATGCTGACATTACCGAGACGGAAGCCGTTCCTGACACGGAGGGCGTGTTTGAACCGGAGGTTCTTTTTGACACAGAAACACTTCTTGATACGGAAACACTCTGATGGATAAAACAGGGCCGGTGCAGTTATTGCACCAGCCCTTTATTTCATCTTCAAGCCCTGTAAATATCCCTTTTCCACATACACTTCCCTGATTTTCCGGTTCAACTCCTCCTGCGCTTCAAACTCCCCGCCAAAATGTACGCCGTCTGAAAACTGTTCCGGCGGGTAAAACGCCATATTGGAAAAATATTCCGTAAAATAAGGCTCAAGCCCCCGCTGTTTCACGGACTGCTCTAAAAGCTGCGCCTGGCTGCGGCGGTCTTCTTCATCTGCAAACACGGTGGGCAGCAGATAAAAGGAAACGCCTGCCTCCTGGCAGAGTGCTGCAATTTCCGGCAGATACTGGGTTGTTATTTCCGAAATTTTTCCATTGGTTTCCTCTGCGCTTTTCACGGTTCCCGTATCTTTCAGATAATTTAAGTACAGTTTGCGGTTCACCGAAGAATCCCCCACCAGCCGGATGATTGGCTTTTGCACAAACCATGCGCCGTAGAGTTCCTGCATCTTCTGCCTGGTCTCTTCCTTAAATTCCGGCAGCAATCCGGCATTTCCAAAGGGTATCATCACGTATTGATA
>JAGAIK010000392.1 GCA_017626625.1 Roseburia sp. | reverse complement strand
GCATTTCCCGCACGTTATCCGGCTCCATCACAAGGAGTGCAAGACAGTCCTGCCACAAATCACGCCAGCCTCTTCCGCCTTTTCCATAATCGTGGTGGGGCAAAAAGGAGCAGCCGTAAATCCGCCGCAGCATGGGCTGAAAATTTACCCAATACATGAAATTATCAAAAATCTTATCTCCGGTGTGATAGCTGACATTGTTGCCAGACAGCCAGTACTGCTTTGTTTCCTCTAAGATTTTCTCTGTCTGTTCTGCGGTCTGAAAGGCTTCCACTGTTTTTTCGATTTCTTTTCTGTCTCTGGTAAGTCCTGTTAAAACCGTATAGGAAACCTTCTCTTCCGGCTGCAGGGTGGTCTTTGAAAAACGGATGCCTCCTAAGGCTTCTAAGCCCTCCGCCGTGGTTCCCTTCTCTACTCCCGGTAACTGCTTTGCCACTGCCTCAGGGTGCTCAAAGCTTCCTCCCTCTCCGAAAAAATCCTCCACCACCGGATAAAAACTTTCCGGCGCTTCTCCTTTTCCGGTGATACCGCAGACATAGTAAGTGGTGTCATTTATCTGATGCCCTCTCTCGTCAAAGGACAGGGTTGGCGTGACTTCTACGCCATATTCCGTGGTGGTAATCCGGTGCAGCAGGGAAGTTACGTGGCGGTGGTCCCTGATATTATCTGCGCTTCGCCCGTAAACAGGGATTGCCGCCACCGGGGTGAAAGTGGCTGCCATGCGTCCGGCATTTGTGATTTCCACCTGCATGACCTCCACATTGTACCCCTTCGCGGGGATAAAGGAGGTCACCTTTGCCTCTAACTGGTATTTCTTAGAACTGCGCTGTAACTCCTGCCACATCAGTCCCGCTTTCAGGCTGCTTTCCTCCTGCATTGCCGTAAATTTCTCCGACTGCGCCTGTGCGGAGGCTCCGGTGACGGACCAACTGCCGCCCTGCTCCATACAGAGCCAGAAATTTCTGGTGGATTTATTGTTATGTAATTCTTCGGCGCTGACAGGCTGTAAGACAAAATGGTTCTGGTCCGTCTTTAAATCCCCGCCCAGATTCGGGGTAACCGCCCCCTTTAACCCCTCTTCCCCGGCAATGGGGAAATAGAGGTAACTGGTGTTTTCCGGCTGTTCTAACACAAAAGTTCCTTTCTCGTCTATAAACTCATATCCAGACATTTTTCCGCTCCTTTATCCTGATTTTTGCATTTCCTGCCAAAGAAGAAATTTCCGTCCTTTTCCTATGGCATATGCTATTCCGATATCTTAATTAAACTGTTTTTCGGGCAGAAAAAAAATCCATCGTTTTTTAATGAGGTGTCATATTTTTAGATACAAAAAAAACGTGAAACGAAATCTCTTCCGTTCCACGTTTTTTTGTCTTACTCCCGCAAAAAATCATACTGGGACATATACAGTTTATAATACTCCCCTTTCTGCTCCATCAGCTCCTCGTGGCTGCCCCGCTCTAAAATGCCGCCTCTGTCCACATACATAATGCAGTCCGCATTCTTGATGGTGG